>CALZHT010000076.1 GCA_945787445.1 uncultured Desulfobulbaceae bacterium | reverse complement strand
TATGGTTTAAACTATTTCATACAAAAGCACAGCCATGCAATTTTGCCCACGAGAATAAAATAATAAGGAAGGGATAATTGCATTCCCTTCCTTATTATTTATACCTAAATTTTGCTAAAAAATCCAGTTGTTTTAATATATTATCGCGCTGGCTTTATTTTGGGATTGTTGCGGTCGTAGGTCTTGGGAGCATGACAGCCTACCACGCAGGTGCCTCCAACAGACGTTTTTGTCAGTTCAATGGGATATGACCAGGATCCAAACGGTACTTCATAGCGAACATGTTTAGCCTGGCTGCTGGCGTGTGCGTCATGACAGGCCGTGCATGTTCTCCCTTTTTTCATATTAACATGAAAATGATGAAGATTATAATTGCCGTCCCGGAAGTTTGTTAATGTGGTTGTGAACTTCTTTTTCGCTATGTCTTTATTGTGGCAGCCAAAACAAAGATCATAATATTCCGGCTTATATTCACTATAAAAATTCACCGGATAAAATCGGGAAAGCAGTTGTGTGAAAGGCGAGCCATGGGTTTTATGACAGGCAGTACAGTCACCTGTCTGCACCGGTCCATGTTTGAACTTGCTTTCAATAATTTCGTCGCCAAGATCCGTATGGCAAGTCAAACAAAGTTTTTCCAGTGAATTTTTTAGTAAAGGCTTGTAGTTTGACGAATGGACCCGATGGCATTCTTCACACTTGCCTTCATCTACCGGTCGGTGTTTGAATTTTGCAGTTTTAATCTCATTATATACTTTCGGACTCAGCTTGATATGACATGTTGCACACAATTGCCCGCCAGGCTTTATAAGCTGAAACCTGGTGTCTGAACTATGTGGTTCATGACATTTGTTGCAATTATCCTCCACAGGCGCATGGACCTGTTTCATGGTAAATTCATTTTGCCTTTCCTTGTGGCATTGAAAACATACCTCGCCACGTTGGAGCTTTGCAATAAGCAGTCTCGGATAAGCGGAGGAATGGGGCCGATGACAGGCGATACAGTCTCCTGCCCCGACCGGGCCATGGCGATGTTCACGGCTAAAATCTTTGTTTTCATGGCAGTTGAAGCAGAGGCTGCTGGCTGATTTGCCGTCGCCGCGTAATTGAAAACGCATATTGGATTCATGGGGATCATGACAATTTACGCATCCCTCTTTCACAGGTTTATGGACCACGGCCTGGGTGAATTCCTCCTGTCTCGCCTGATGACAGACTAGACAAAGGTCTCCCTTTGTTCGTTGTAGTTCGAAGCGCTGGAAAGAGCCGTGCGGTGAATGGCATGATATGCAGATCCCGGCGCCGATAGGGCCATGCACGTGTTTAGCTTTGCCAAAATTCTGATGACAATTGCCTGTAGTACAGTTTGCCCGAGCCGGAACTATTCTCTTGAAATTATATTTTCCTCTCTTGAACCTGTGACATTCCTTGCAATTCAATTGAGAAGGATTTGCATGCGTATAAAAACGTTTAAAACCCGCAGGGGTCTTTGGTTTTTTATTCGTTTTAAGCGGTTCAAAATACACTTTTATGGTTGCTGTTTTTTTACCGGCCTGGACTTTTATTGTATTCAATCCCTTGGAAAATTTTATCATAGCCCCAAAAGCTCCCCCCTTCACAGGAATGGCATTGCCTTTGGCTTCCACCTTGACGCCATTAATTTTTACTTCTGAAACAGAATCGTCAGACAACTCACCCACCAAGAAAAGACTGCCCTCTGTAACCCATGAATTGTTCTGAGGAGTGATTATGCGAAGAGCATCGTTTGAAGTAGCAGCTTGTATAGAAGATACCTGGACTAAAAACAAAAAAATGCCCACAAAAACGATAAAAAAGAAGGGCCTGATACATTCTTTTGTGATTGGGGCCTTTTCAAGATTCTTCATCACTTCTCCTCACTCATCGTCATTAAATCAAAGGATATGCCATTCCTAACAATTCCAACTAAAACTGACAGTATTTATTGTATTATTCATCTAACGCTATATAAATAAAATGAATACTGATTCATATTTGCTTACAATTTAAGGCTGTTTCTGTCAAGTGAAAACAGATTGGGTAGAGAAAATTCCTGAAGCCGACGATGGACAATAAAACTCCATGGTGGATCAGCATAAAAAAACAGGGAGGTGACTTTATCTGCATCACCACCCTGTTTTATTACGTTTTATTATATTAATTTAAGTTCAATCAACTATTAGACACCATCTTTCAGAGTATGGCATCTAAAACAGCCTGTACCGCCCGCAGCGCCGGTTGTCCCGGCCTCCATATCACTGTAAGTCCAGCGCAGCAAGTCACTTTCTGCCGAACCATGGGCCCGGTGGCAGGATATGCAGAGGACATAGCCATTGCCCGCAGCTTGTGGATCGCTAAAGGTTGCAGCATTCGTGGTTCCCACCGGAACTTCCGCATTATACACGGTATACCCCTGATGCTCTGCAGCAATACCACCGCCACTATCATTCAGAAATTCGTCCGTGGGATGCCTTACCCAATTGCCGCCGCTATCCTGACCGGTATGGAAGGTGCCATGGCAGGAGGCACAGAGATCGTTGATGTCATCAAATGTAGTTGCACGGTCAAAGGTACCGATATAGACGTTATGGTCGGTAGCAGTAGTGGAAAATTCGTAGTCAGTGTCTTCAATGCCCCGCACACCCGTGAGGAATCGGAAGCTGGTGCCGGTTGTTGCACCATTGAGTGCGGTGGATCCATCATTACCGGCGTTGGCATGATGACCGCCGCCGCCATGGCAGCCGTCGGTGCCGGCACAATTCAATTGGCCTATCAATGCTGCTGCGCCGCCGGGGGGAAAGTTGGCGCCCAGATTAGCAGCAATATCTGTATCACCTGTTGAAAGTCCCAGAACGTCATGGGTGTTCCCCATACTTCCTTCGTCAGAAAAATAACCACCCGCCAAGGCGCCGCCAAGAGGAACGCCACCGCCGGCAGCAGCAACCTGCGGACCATGGGGAGCGACAAGGGCGCCGTTTGTTCCCCCACTTACATGGCAACCAAAGCAGCTATTTGTAGGATCAGTTCCTCGCAACAACATTGGTTGGGGGGTGGCGGGTCCCATGTTGGAACCGTCTTGACTGTTATGCATGGTGTGGCAGTCATCACAGGGACCGGAAACCGCACCGGCTACCGTTGACAGTCCGACGACCAAGGCCGCGGCCATTAAACCAATAAAGACTTTCTTCGATGATAGTAGATTCTTCATGCCTCTCTTTGCCTCCTTGTTACTTGGGTTGAATATCTTGTATTAACCCAGCTTCTTGTACTTTCCATCCCGTACTGTAAGGTATCGTGTTAAGTATATCATTAATATACATTTTCCCATAGAAATAGGATATCATCACCCCGGGTTATTTGTCAAATTTATTTGACAATAATCACTGTCACCATGTAGGGCAAGATCCGAAGTTATTATATTCAAAAAAAAAAAAATTGCCGTAAAATTATTTCGTTTTTTCTCCGGGGAGATCAAGTTCAATTTCATCAATCCCTTGATCAAAAAGGGGCTGGACATCTTGCACGTTTATTCTGAGTACCTGTACGCGGTTATTAAAAAAATCAGCAACAATAACATTTCGGTCCCGATCAACCGATACACTGATTGGGAAATTAAACCAGCCTGGACCAAAACCACGGCCCCCGAATTCATAAAGAAATTTCCCGGTGCTCAAGCTGTACACCAAAACCGTATGCCGCATATAATCTACCACGTACACCAAATTCCCTTTTTCGTCTAAGGCAAAACCTGTTGGACGGCTTAATTTTCCGGGGGCGCCGCCTTTTTGTCCGAACGAAAAAAGAAACTTCTCATTTGCATCATACACGTAAACCTTGCCGCGTTGATCACTGAGAAAATAGAGGTTCCCTTTGCTGTCTGTCGCAACATCTGAAACTGTGACTGGACCAAGCACTTTGTCGCTATTGTCCTCTTCCAACCGTTCCTTGCTTCTCGGCTGCAATTCCGGCGGCAATCCCAATACTGCAGCTTCATCAACCTGATCATCTTTTTGGCTATCTTTAGCGGACTCCTTTTCTTTTTTGGCCCGGGCAAGAAATGCTCCCCTAAGGCTGAGTTCCGAAGGAATTATTCTGCGCAGGAACTGTCCCTGTTTATCAAAAACCAAAACGCCGCCTTCAGGATTATTTTCACCGGAAATATATAAATTACCAGTGCGGCCAAGGGTTACATTCTTAGGAAAAAATCCCGCTGCGCCGGGTATGTTGTCGAAATGAATCTCACGTAATGTAAAAAATGCGGGATTAAGGATGGTCAGTCGTGCTTTCTTATTATCTTTCGGTGCCTGACAAATATAAAGATTCCCAGCCGGGTCAACGTAAACTCCGAGAGGGGCATCAATGCCTCGGCCACTTCCTAAGGAAATATCGGGGAAATATTCTGCATCATAAACATTGAGACGATTACCTTGACCACCAGTTATCACAAAAAGTTCTCCAGCATTTTGATCATAAAAGACTTGGGATGGAACTTTCAGAGGGCGGCCACTGTTGTCGCGCGTTATTATTTTAACGGGGACCACAGGAATATAGTCCTCTTGGGCCCAGGCAATGTGTGCAATGACAAAAAAAATCACTGCTATTGACAAGGAAAGAGTGGCTATTTTCCTGGGTACACGATGCAAAGACCTGCCACAAAAAGAACCAGATGTACTATTTTTCTTAATTTGACTACAGTGTCCAGCCTTTTTCATAAACCACATTTTTCCCGCAGATTGAAGCATCCAGCACAATTATACAAATATTATTTTTTATTGCCGCGCTGATGGCATTTAATACATACCTTTTGCCCGACAAGTTCACCAACAAGCATATATTTATTCTTATTGCCATGGGGATTATGGCAACTCGTACAGGTAAAACGCCTCCCCTCCCGCAAGGGATCTTTGGGGCCTGCTAATGGATGTTTTGCAATGGGGTGGCCCCTTTTCAAGCCTGCAAGTTTAGTATGACAGCTGGTGCAAAGCTTGGAAATAGGTTTGTATAATTGAAAACGGTATTCAGTTGCATGGGGATCATGACAAGAAGTGCATCCTGTCCCGCTTACTATGCCGTGTACGTACATACGACGATCTTTGTAGAGCATGAATTTTTTATCGTCATGGCAAGCCACACACAATTCCCGTTCACCCGGGGCCCATAATTGAAATTTGTACTTGTCGCCATGGGGGTTGTGGCATACGGTGCAATCCCCTGTGCCGGCCGGGCCGTGCACATGGGGCATATCTTTCCATTTTTTCTGATTGGTGTGGCAACGGAAACACAATGTTTCAACTTTTCCCGCCGGAATAATTATTGTGTTCTGCTTCACCGAAGATTCGGGCAAGTGGCATGCCGTACAAAATACATTTGTCGTGGGACTATGTTTCCAATCAACATTTTCAAGCAGAGCACGATGACAGGAATAGCACACAGATGAAATATCCCCAAAAGGAAGTGGCGTAATCTGTGCATCTTTCGGTAAGTTTTCATTATGGCATGGGCTACATTCTGCCGGTGCAATTTCTCGCTTATGGAAGAGATGGACCGATGGGTCACGTAAATTGAGATTGAGGAGTGATCTGAGAGGCTTGAAGGTTACTTTGACATACTGTTTGCCGGGATTTATTTCAAACAGGTTCTTCCCTGCTTTCAAAGGCAGGCGGAAATGGACATAAATTGCGCCCTGTTTCTCCCATTTTCCTATGGGCTGGATAGTTTCACCTGAGGTTGTCTCAACTTTAAGATAATTCAGGTCGTTGTTGTCGGTCAGTTTTATAACAAGATGTTTATAGTTGAGTTTTGCATAGTAAATACCTTCAGGTGGTGGAGTTAATACTCTTATTTCATCTGCAAAAACCTCCTGCCCTAGAAAGGTTCCAATACTTAAAAAAACAGTTATAATAATACATCGACAAAGCGTGCACGGTAAAGACGTGAGAAAAAAATGCATGTTTCTCCTTTCACCACACGAGGGGGATTATTGTTGACCCCTCAATAACCTGATGACACCAAAGAATATCTATTATTCTTAGTGTTGTGCCATTGAAGCCTTGTGTTCTAAAAGTTCGTATGCTTTGCGGAATTCTTTCATGGCAAGGTCGTTTTTACCCTGTCTTTCATAAAATGTTCCCAGGACATAATGTAGCTCTGGGTTCCGAGACTTCCGCAGCATGATGGATTGGAGGTCACTTATGGCATCATCCAGTTCGCCGGCCTGAGCAGTAAGTTTTGCGTCACAAATGAGCCCCCTCAAGGAATCCGGATTCATTTCCAAACCCTTATCAATATACTCGCCGGACTTATCATATTGCTCTTTATCAAAGAGAATGCAGCCGATTTCAATATACGCTTCAGCGCTGATATCAGGGTATATCTTTACGGCATCTTGAAATTCCCGCAGAGCTGCATCGGGCATCAGACGCTTAAGCATCACATATCCCATGTTCATATGACGTTTAGCATCCTTTTCCTCGGCAGATTTTTCCACCATTTCAGGTCGCAGTTCATGTTCCACATCTTCCCGGGATTTTTCGCCTAAAAGAATTTCAATTTCACCTCTCAGTCTTTCGACAAAATCATGGCTATACCCCATGCCCGCTGCTACGCGGCCTTCTTTGTCAACCAGCAAGATTGCCGGCATAACAAAAATTCCAAGGTTTCCATAGGCGCTCTGGTTATTATCGATAAATTGAGGCATCTTATTTTCAGATTTCGTCATTACTTCGTCAATTACGTCTGGGCTATCCTCCTGGACATTAACAACAATAGCGGGTATTTTGCGTTCTTCAAAAAATTGGCCAAGTTCTTGAAGTTCTTTGAGGGCGTTAATGGAACGTTCCTTTTTGGTTGGAACATCCCCTCCCCAAAAAACAGAAACAAAAACCTTTCCCTTATACGAACTCAAGGCAAGTTCCTTTTGATCTTTATACGAATTTAATTTCACCTCTGGAATAAGATCTCCAGGTGATATGGCCCGGAAAGGAAAAGAGCTGGCAACGCTGATGCCGCCTGAAACAATGAAAGAAGTGATTACAGTGAAAATCATTGCACAAAATTTCTTTTTGTTAGCCAAAGTCTTTTCCTCCCTTCTTTTCTGGAAAATTGAGTGCACTCAACATCTTTGTTTTTTTGTGAAATTGCAGGAAGTGGATATGATGTGGTTGGTCTAGTAAAAAATGGTCATTGGTTTTAATAAATATTTAGATGTGACCTTATTTTAGATGTGACCTTATTAAAGATGATTTTTTCAAATCTCATTATAAAGAACTCGGTATAGAAGTCAATGATATTTTTAGAGAAAAACGTTACTTCCCAATAATAATTATGAATCATCATCTCTAATCGTTTCGAATTTTTCATTTTCATCTGCAAGTAATGATGGTTTTACCAATTTGTATTCAAAATAAAATAGAGGCGACAAAGAAGGCACCGCAATAACGGCGAGGAACTGACGATGCAGCCAGCAAAGTTAGTGTTTGGGTGCATCTACAATACAAAATATGATCAAACCAGCCATTCAGAGTTATGAAAGTTTCATAAGTGATGACAATGCCAGATTTTGAAAAGTTCCTAGGCTTCTTATGGTTACATGCGAAAAAAGTGCACAGGAACTGTAAACTATTATATGGTGAACAGCTATGGATACTTCTTATCTCAGAAAATTAGTAGATAGCTTTCTCAAGGAAGATATCGGCCATGGCGATATAACTTCAGAGGCGATTTTTTCTCCGACATCCATTTATGTAGCAGATTTCGTGGCAAAGCAATCCTTCATTGTTGCCGGCATGGAATCCATAGCTGCCCAGGTTTTTCTCTTCCAAAATCCGGATATAGAATATTCTGCCAAACCTGACGGCATGGTCGCAGCAAAAGATGATATTTTATTGACCATAAAAGGGCCGGTCCTGGATCTTTTAAAAGCGGAAAGGGTCGCCTTGAATCTTGTACAAAAACTTTGCGGCATTGCAACTCTTACAACGAAATATGTGGAAAAAGTAAAATCCCTGCCCGTCAGGATCGTTGATACCAGGAAAACAACTCCGGGTTTACGTGCACTGGAGAAATATGCTGTCCGGGTCGGTGGCGGATTTAATCACCGCTTCAACCTTGAAGATGGTGCAATCATTAAAGACAACCACATAGCGGCCGGGGGATCAATCCAAAAAGCTGTCGAGTTGGTGAGAAAAAATATCCCGCATACCGTTAAAATTGAAGTTGAATCCGAATCGCTGGAACAGGTCAGGGAATGCCTTGCCTGCAATGTCGATATTATCATGCTTGACAATATGGATGTGGCAATGATGAGGGAGGCCGTAAAAATTGCAAAGGGGAAGGCGCTCCTTGAAGCATCAGGAGGTGTAACTCTTGAAAACGTGCAGGAAATAGCAGAAACCGGAGTCGATTATATCTCGGTCGGGGCGCTAACCCACTCCGCTCCTGCATGTGATATCAGTATGCGATGTAGGGAATTATAGACGGATCAAGAGCCTTCGCCTTTTTCATAATGGGAGACAATGGAGTCGACAAGATCTGGAATCGTGTATGTTTCAGGTTGAATGTCGACATCAAGCCCTTTCTTTTTAATGGTTTTTGTTGTGATAGGCCCGATGGATGCGATTTTCACACCATTCATCAAACTATGTAATTCTTTGTTGCTTTGCGGGTTCACCATTTCCACAAAGTTTGTAACTGTTGAAGAACTGGTAAAGGTAATAACATCCACGCTTTTTTCTTCCAGATCTTTCCGAAGGATATGCTCATTGCCTTTCGGGCGAATATTTTTATAAACCGGGATAATTGCCACATCGGCACCGGCTTCTTTAAGGTGTTCGGGTAGAACTTCACGGGCCTGTATGGCACGGGGAATCAAAATTTTTGTTCCTTTTATACCTAAAGATGTAAGGCTTTTTGCCAGGCCTTCCCCGGTATACTCCTCGGGAACCAGATCCGCATTAATACCGTAACTTTTCAGAAAATCAGCGGTTGTTTTCCCTACCGCTCCAATACGCGGTCCTTTTAACGCCCTCGTGTCAAGACCAGTTTCAAAAAGACGCTCGAAAAAACACTTGATGGCATTGATGCTTGTAAAAAGAAGCCATTGATACTGATCAATTTGACCTATGGCGTGATCAAGGTCATCCCATGAATCCGGTGGAGCTATGGAAATTGTCGCTCTTTCCAAGCAGTCCGCGCCGGCATCTTCAAGTCGCTGCACAAGGTCACTGGCCTGTTCCCGTGTTCGGGTGACCAGGATGCGTTTGCCGAGCAGCGGCTTTTTCTCATACCAGTTAATTATATCACGCAAGGTTACCACTTCACCAACAACAACAACGGCAGGCGGCTTTATTCCTTTTTCTGCTACCAGGCTCGCAATTGAATCAAGAGATCCGACAACGGTGCGCTGTTCCGGGGTGGAAGCCCATCTGACCACTGCTGCAGGGGTTTTAGGATCCCGTCCGTTTGCAATAAGCTTCTCAGTGATAGAATCAATATTTTTAATCCCCATGTAAAAAACTAGGGTGCCAACGCCTGTCGCCAGTTTATCCCAGGCAATAGTGCTATCCGGCTTGGTCGGATCTTCATGGCCGGTTATAAAGGCAACTGATGAGGTGTATTGCCGATGGGTTATGGGAATCCCTGCATATGTTGCAGCTGCGGTGGCTGAAGTGACCCCGGGCACCACTTCAAATGGGATGTTCGCTTTAAATAGCTCTTCGACTTCTTCACCGCCTCTGCCGAAAATAAATGGGTCACCGCCTTTGAGACGCACAATGGTCTTGCCGTTCAAGGCATGCTCCACCAGCATAGTGTTGATTTCCATTTGGGTGTAGGTATGTTTCACTCCACCTTTTTTCCCCACATAAATCAATAATGCATCTTGAGGCGCATGTTTGAGGAGTTTCTTACTGGCGAGATAATCGTAGACAACAACATCCGCTTTACTGAGAAGAAAACGACCTCTGACCGTAATGAGGCCTGGGTCGCCCGGTCCTGCCCCGACAAGATAGACCTTGCCTATCTTGTTTTTTTTTGCGTTGGTATTGATTTCGATATCTGCCATTTGTATCAGGAACTGCATGCAGCGGTTTTACCCTGTATGGTAAAAGCCTCCGCATGAGTTCTTTCCTTTTCGATATAATGTAATGTAACCCCCGATCAAAGGGTAAGCAAAAGCAACTAAGGCTAAAACCAACCTGTAAGCGATCACTGGGAGAGGCAGATGTACCCCGCAAGGGGGCATAAACTTGAAAGAGGCCTGTTCGCTATACATCAGCATGCGAACAGGCCGATGACAAAGCAGATGCCTCTCCCAGTGATCGCTTATAATTTATTCAAATTCCCGTCCGTAGACTTCTGCAAGAATATCTTTGCCACCCATGGCAAGGAGTTCTTCCGCCAATTGTAACCCAAGTGCAGCAGGATCGGCAGAATCCCCCTCCATCTGTTTTTTGATGATCCTGCTTCCGTCAACCGCTGCAATAAGTCCTGTCAGGGTCAATGTGTCATTTACCAATTTTGCAAATGCGCCAAGCGGTACCTGGCAGCCGCCTTCAAGCCTTTCGAGAAAGGCGCGCTCAGCAGCAACTGTCACCGCAGTCTCCGGATCATTCATAAAAATGAGTTGGGCAAGGAGTTCCTGATCAGCCTTGCGCAGCTCAATACCAACCGCACCTTGCGCCACAGCCGGCAACATTTCGTCTTCGCTAAAAAAAATCCGCGCCCTTTCACGCAAACCCAGGCGATTAAGTCCTGCGGCAGCCAGGATGATGGCGTCGAATTGTCCCTCGTCAAGCTTACGCAGCCGGGTGTCGAGATTGCCGCGCAAATCATCAATAACCAAATCAGGCCGGATATGGGCAAGCTGGGCTCTGCGCCTCAGGCTGCTTGTGCCCACCCGGGCGCCCTGCGGCAACTCATGAAACGATGCAAACGTGTTTGATATAAAGGCGTCGTGGGGATTTTCTCTTTTAGTGATAATACCCACGTGCAATTCTTCCGGCAGTTCAGAGGGCACGTCTTTCATGCTATGGACGGCAATATCCACTTCATGGCGCAGCATCGCCTCCTCAATTTCCTTCACAAATAATCCTTTACCGCCCACCTGGGCCAAAGGCACATCAAGGATCTTGTCGCCTGTTGTAACAATTTTAACAAGCTCCACCTGCGTGCCGGGGCAATTACGCTCTATCTCTTCTTTCACCATGGTGCTTTGGGCCAGGGCAAGAAGACTTTTTCTCGTTCCGATCTTTATTACTTTCTGCATCAACTATCCTTTCCTGATTTTGTATTCATTATTTCGCTGATATCGAGGGTCTCGATCTCTGCTATTTTTTTCAGTTCTAATGGCAGGTGCTGCAGCTGCCGGCCGAGCAACCGGAGCATTTGGAACTTCCAGCTGAAGTGGCGCTTGCAGAGGTGCTCCCTTTACCACTGGAACGGAAGGAAAATGAAGACATCTTTTTATCGAGCTCTCCACTCTTGCATCGCGGACAAACAGGTTGGTCTTTCCCCATGACAAGGGTTTCAAACTCATTTCCGCAGGCGCGGCAGATATAATCATAGAGCGGCATGGCAATCACCCTGAGGAAAATCAAGAGGTACAAGTACCATTATTCTTCAATACGGTCAATAAGAGCTGCGGCCAACAAAGGAATCATCAACTCATGATGGCCTGTAATATTAAAACCTCTGCCGCCATTGGCCGTAGGGCGGGAAACCACATTGGTGGCAGGACGATACTGTCTGATAAAATCAAAATTTGCCGTGGTGAATCTGTTTACTTCATTTCCCAGGTTGCGGACTACGGTAAGGGCCTTGAGAAAAACTTCCGGTATAAGTACTGCAGAGCCGATGTTTAAAAAAGCACCTCCCTCCAGTTCTTTCACTAACCCGCAGAAAGACTTGAAATCGTCATAGCTTGTCTTACCAGTAGCAGCACCATCCATAGATGGATGGATATGTATAATATCAGTACCAATTGCAACATGGACGGTAACAGGCACACCGAGCCGTTTCGCTGAGGCCAGGATACTCACACCATTATATTGAAAATCCTGTTGGAGCAGATATTCCCCCAGCGCCTCTCCCATGCCCTTGCCTTCTGTTGCGCCACGTTTAATAGCACCATTGATTGCCTGGCCGGTTTCCTGGGCCGCACCAAATGCACCGGATCCCAATACCTGGTCAACTTCTTCCGAAGTGCGGCCGACCATTGCCACTTCCGTATCATGGACTATGCAGGCGCCGTTCATTGCAAGACCAGTGATGACCGAACGTTCCATAAGATCGATAATGATTGGGCTTAATCCGACTTTTATAACATGGGCTCCCATGCCTATGATGATGGGGCGGCCATTCTTTCGGCATTCGACCAAGCGATCTATCAGTTCTCTAAATTCCCGACCAAGAAGAATATCGGGCAGGGATTCAAGCAGCCCACGCACAGTAATCCCTTTTGCCAACGGTTGGGCAAAATGTTCAACCGTTACTTTGCTGAATCGATCATGCAGAGAGTATGTCTTGAGCTGATTGAAATCCAGAGGGTTATTGTCTTTCATGGATTTTACTGCTTAGAGTTTGGACTCTTTTTGAGGCTTCATTAGAAAATATGTGATTAGTGGTCTGTATTTTTTGAGTCGCCGAACAGCATAGTGTCCACAAGCTGACAGAGAAGATGTTCGACCCAGAGGTGCACTTCTTGAATATGAGGAGTTTGGTCCGTGGGAACATTCAATACGATGTCTGCCATGGCGCCAAGTTTGCCTCCGTTACCACCGGTCAGGGCTGCGGTTTGTAGGCCCATTTTCTTGGCAACATCTATTGCTTTGAGGACATTGGGAGAATTGCCGCTTGTCGATATACCCAGGGCCAAATCTTCTTTTTTCCCGAGCGCCGCTATCTGTTTGGCAAAGACGTCTTCAAAAGAAAAATCATTGCCAACACTTGTCAATATAGAGGTGTCCGTAGTAAGGGCAAGTGCCGGAAGTGGCGGTCGGTCGATCAAGAAACGATTTACAAATTCGGCTGCAATATGCTGGGCATCGGCAGCGCTGCCGCCATTGCCGAAAACCAGAAGTTTGCCACCGTTTTTGATGGTTGCAACCAGGTTTTCCGATAAGCGAATAATATTTTCGGCCTCTCTGTTTGCAAAGTCCTCTTTCGCCCTAATGGATTCCTTGAGGCAATCTGAGATGATAAATTTCATCAATATGCATCCACATAAGTAAGCAGGAATGGCTTCCTATTTTTGACAATAAAAAAACCAATCCTGCGTGTTTGATCATAATACTTCAGAATTTCACAGTAGGCTGAGGAAAATAGTCTAGAGGCTGATCTTTGTCAATAATGATGATCCTGAAAAAAGTCGAGAAACCAGGATACTGTGCCATTTAAATTAAAATCCCACAACGCCGCGCAGACGGGAGCTGTGCTTTGCTGCGACAAGCTAGTGTCGTGTCGAGACTACTCCTTAATCAACCTGCTTAAAGGCACGGTGGTTTGCCCCACATACAGGACATTTCTCTGGTGGTTCTTTTTCGCATGTGTATCCACATACCGTACAAACATGATACTCTGTTTCCGGCAAATTTTCCGGATTTTCCAGTGCTTTTGAATACAACGCGGCATGGATCTTTTCCACTTCATTGGCATAGGTAAAAGTCCGTTCAGCTGATTTGTTTCCTTCTTCCTTGGCCATATCAATCATGGCCGGATACATCGTGGTAAATTCATGGGTTTCGCCGGCGATCGCCTCTTGAAGATTTTCCTTTGTCGACTTTATAGCATTCAAGACTTTCAGATGAGAATGGGCATGGATGGTTTCAGCCTCGGCCGTAGCTCTGAATAGTTTTGCCACTTGAGATAATCCTTCCTTTTCAGCTTGTTTGGCAAAAGCAAGATACATTCTGTTTGCTTTTGATTCGCCTGTGAATGCTTCCATTAAATTCTTTTCCGTGTTGCTCATAATTACCTCCATCACTCAAAATTTTTTGTTATATTCTTCTGATATCTGCTGGCATATTTCTTTAAATCGCATGAACACTTCTGTCTACGGTGCGTTCCATTTTCCCCATCATACATAAGGGCTTGTCAATCTAAACAAAATTTCCCCAAACTACTACTCTGAGCCTACCTTTTTGATTTTATTTGTTTTTTTCCAAAAAACCTTCTATTGTTTACTAGTTATCTTTGATATATCATGATGTGCTCCTAAACAGGAGAGAGAAGAAATGGCAATAAAAAAAATTTCATGGAGCATGACGCTTATTGATACCCTTCATAGCAAAAAACATGCTTCTTTTTCAAGAGTTATAGTTGCGCTTTTATCAATATTTTTTATTTCTCACCATACTGTACTTGCTGAACCAGATTCCATCCACGCCAAGGTTGACGCCCTTATCGACACCGGTGGATATTGCCTGACCCGAAACGGCAAAGTTATCAACACCCTCAACCCTGACAATCTTTATATTCCGGCAAGCATCCTGAAAATAGCCACGGCGTTAGCAGCACTTGATATTCTTGGCCCTGACTTTCGCTTTGAAACCGCTTTTTATCAGGATGACCAGCACAATCTTTTCATTAAAGGAATGGGAGATCCTTTTCTCGTATCTGAAGAAATAGCTTTAATCTTCGACACCCTTAAAGATCAAAATGTTCACCGGATAAATAATATTTACCTTGATGTTTCAACCTTCCGGTTAACGACCGCGCCTCCAGGAATTGGGGCATCCCTCAATCCATATGATGCTGTAAATGGTGCTTTGGCGGTAAACTTTAATACAGTGCATATTGTTGTTGACGCAACAGGGGAAGTGCGCTCGGCAGAACCGCAGACCCCTTTTCTTCCATTGATGCTGGAGGTTGGTAAAACGCTGACACCAGGAACGCATCGCATTAATATATCACGTACCCCATCCGATATATTGAGGCACACCGGTGAACTGTTCCGAGCTTTCCAATATGAAAAAGGCATTGCAGGGGAAGGGATTATTGCTGAAAAATCGCTTCCACATGGCGTGGATCTCGTCTATCTACACCGATCAAGCAAGAATCTTCAATCCATACTTGGCCCTTTACTGCTCTATTCAAACAATTTTATTGCCAATCAAATATTCCTGGCCTGTGGGGTGAAACAATTGGGCTCTCCTGCCACCTGGGAGAAAGCTAAAAATGCGCTGGACCTTTTTTTACAAAAAAAATTAAACCTGCAAGGACAAGACATTCAATTTGTTGAAGGTTCAGGTATATCAAGGAAAAATCGCATAACACCGCGAGCGATGATCACAATTCTTGAGGCATTTAAGCCGTACATCCATTTGATGCCATTTGAAAAAGGAAGGTGGGTAAAATCAGGAACCTTGAAAGGGGTATATTCCTATGCAGGTTACTTTACCAAAAATGGCAGGGTGGATAGTTTTGTTCTTATCATGAATCAACGGAAAAACAATCGGGACCAGGTGCTTAATCTGCTTGATTCCCTGTATCGGCAATCCTTCAACCAAACATCCTCCCCATTGTCCTTGACACCTTGAGTTGTTTCATTATTATGCATACAAATAATTTCTATACAGCCCCGCAGCCTGAATGAATAACACTTCCCCTGGAATGACCTCAATCCGTTTTCATTTTGCCGTACTGTTTATTATTGCCGCTATTTCCATACTTGCCTATGCCAACTCTTTTCAATCGCCCTTTCTGCTCGACGATGTCCACAACATTGTGGAAAATCCCTTTATAAAGATCAAAGACCTCTCTGTTGATTCTCTGGCCG
>CALZHT010000075.1 GCA_945787445.1 uncultured Desulfobulbaceae bacterium | reverse complement strand
GGTAAGGCAAAAACTTTAAGCATTTGTTGTATTTGTGATTTTGCCGCGCTTCGATACTCTGCAGTGGCTTCAATTCGTGGGCCTGGGAATAAAGCATCTAGCACGCCATGATGTAAGCGTTGAAGGTCCCCATCGTCGGGATCTAGGCCGAGCGCTTTTATGGTTGTGAAGGCCTCGGAATCAACAGATACCAAAGTATTCAACCGGTTCTGGTCGCCCGTTCGGTCCAAAAGAATCAAAGACAAAGAGGCCAGCGGCTTTGCACCAATCTTCATGAAATAATCTCCGCATGCCGATAGGAAATCTCTTGCTGCTTCTCGGTCTGGGGAGACCTGACTTGTTAAAAGTGCGTAGCCGAGTTGGAGGTATATTGCAGCTGTGAGGTCATTAATCTCTACTTCGAGGCGGTTAAGTAGGTTTGAAAAATTGAACTCAACTGGAATATCTCGACCGTTTTGGATCCGCAACGTACCTGATCTGAGCATTATATTGGCCGACCAGAGGATGTAGAGAGAGCGGAGTTCTTCAATTCCTGGATACCACAAGTCTGTCGGCATTTTTGCTATCCCATTGAGCGCATGAAGGGCATAAGTCAGCTGTTCTTCATCAATAGATCCATATTGTCCGGGAAACATGGGCCCTAAACCCAAATAGTTTTCGAGGCGCCGCCAGGTTGATGGAGAAACGGTCTTGGGGCAACCTGGTGCTTGTTTTGCGCTGCCCTCGAGATCATTTTTGGTCATGAAATTGAATACCGGATCAAGGGGAAGGAGGTACTCGGGGGCAACCTTCCGGACCATGACAGATAAAACTGCGGGAATCATCAGTGGTGTTTTCGCGCTGTTGCCGAGGTCCAAAACTTTACCGGAGCAGGAATCAAGGAGGTTTACCCAGAGGGCAGGAGGATTTGAAATGGGGGCAACAAGGGCAATAAAAAAAGGGATATCTTCAGGGACAATGTTTGGATGTTTAGCTAAAAATTCCCGATGAAGAATTCTTGGGTCAAGTTCAAGTCGAACAAACTCACGTTCAATGCTAGTGGGAGACGCGACATAGAGAATAGCATCGGATTCAGCAAGTGCTGATGAAATATGGGAAAAAAGCGGATTTTCAGGGGTTGGCCCCGCCTTTTCCTGATCTGGAGTTGATGGCGGGGCCGGATGCTCACGATCAATCCAAACCTCCAGTCCAAATCGCCGAAGTTCAACCAGGATAGCGGTGGTTGCTTCTCGATCAGTTTTGGTGCTGTCGGTATGAGATAGAAATATCCGTGGAGGAGGCATAATTCTCATCCCTCGTGATCAGTTTTAATTAAAGGGGTCGGTGCGACAAATGCTAACGTTAATGATTATCAATTGTCACCGACCCCTTTCTTCTAGATTCTTATAATCTATTGTTTCTTCGCGTTGCATCCTATTGTGCGCCTAACGAATCTGTAGGATAAGTCCGTTTGCGGACTGATCCTCTTGAATTGAATAAAAGGTGAATTCAAATTCAAGTGTTCCTCCTCATCTTGGGCGATGTCCCCGAGGTACGAGGGGAAAACTATAAAGCGAGGGGTGCGGCCTCGGAATGGACCGAAGGCCGCCAAGCTTCCCCGCATCCCCTCAACTGATTTGTTAAATTAGACTTCAGACTCAATTAGATAAATACCGCAGGGGAAACATTAAACCGTTTGCCCAACGCCTTGATTTGCCTCATATTCAATGAACGTTTTCCAGTCAATATTTCTGACACAACACCTTGGCTGCCAATCTCTTGAATGTCTGATTGCTTCAAACCATGTTCACGCATTAGTGTTTTTAAGGTTTGAATGGGATCCCCTTCTATTTCTGCAACGTTATGGGACTCATAAGACTCAACTAAGCTGCCCAATGTTTCCATTAATGAAGCCAAGGGATGTGTTTCATCCTCTCCCACCTCATCAATGACGTTATCAAGAAATGTAATTAGTTTTTTGTATTCTTGGTCATTATGGGGAACAGTAAACACATCACGCACTACTGGCCATACTTTGGCAATTTCTTTAACTTGAGTATTCATGCTTTTACTCCTTCCACTTATTTCGATCATATTCTGCATGTGTCAAAACATGGCGAATATAAACGCGGTGAGTATTATAGTGGATTGCTGCTATTAATCTGGCTTTATTCCCCCCAATATTGAAAACCGTAAATTTCCCAACTTGATCGGCACTAGGAAATACCCCGCGCAATTCATTAAATGTATTGAAGTTTGTATGTTTTATTATCCTGTACCACGATTCGAGAGCGCTGGTGCAAGCTGGATGTTTTTGAGCAAAATCCAATACTCTTTTTCGTGTTATTATGTGCATACCTTAACTTATATCTCATTTTGAGATTTTAGCAAGCAAAAAAATTGTCTTATTTTCCGGGTACTGGTTTTTATTGTCGCATTAGGGGCATGTGGGATGGAAAGAGGTCAAATCGGCCTTTGACTTTTAAATACTATTTTCTGTATAATTTCGGTCTATTATTTAAATTGTCAGTTCCATTTAACACCTGATTTTCTTCTAAATCATGCTTCAGAATTCTCACAACAAAAGCCTAATTAATTGGCCATCCTGCATGTAGTCTTCAAAGAAATTATCATAAAGATACTGCATGCCGCCTTGGGCAATATCAATGATCTTTTCTACTATCCGTATAATAATGCAAGTTTTTTTCACTCCCCCTCCCCGTTTTCCCCCCATTTTGCCATCGCTTTTGGCAAACTCCGCTTCCTTTTCTCGATTCTTCAATGGTACTTTTCTGATCAGACTATTTTCAGTGCCCCCTATGAGGAGTATAAATCCTTTAAAAGCAGGGGGCCAAGTCTACTTTTGACTCTTGTGGGTAGTTTATTTGATGAAAGGTACCAGGCTTGCATAATTGCATTATTCATTGACATAATCGTTTTCCTGGGTTCATAAAGGACCGTCCACTTTTTCATGCATGATTTCAAGAAAGGTTTATTCTTTTTCCGGAAACAGTCCCGGCATCCAGCGCGGGGCAAGCCGAGCGGGAAAGGCAAGGGAAAGCGGGGCGCGCGGGCTTGTTGATGTCAGCACATCCTTTCCGAACAGGGCCGCGACCACCCGGCGGGCCTGACGCTCACCGACACCGAGCAGGTTCGGGACTTCATTGCGGGGCAAGTTTCCCCGGTACAGTATCGCTTCAAGCACCAACTCGGATTTAGGCAGCAGGGCGCCCATGGCAACCTCTTCCCCGGCCCACGCCAACAGGCATACCGCCGGTATCGAGGGTCTCCAGCAAGATTGCATGGGACATCAGTCGCGCCACCCGGCCGTTTCCGTCGACAAAGGGATGAATCCAGAGCAGCCGATGATGAGCGGCGGCCCCTCCTATAATGGTTTCCAATTTGCCCAGTCCCGAGTACAACTGTTCAAACCGCCCAAGAAAACGGGGCAGGGCGCCTGGGCTTACTGGAACATGATGCCCGGCCCTGACATCCTGATCTCTGAAACCACCCGGAATGACGCGAATCCGCTCACCGGTGTCGGGATCTTGGACCCACAACAACTCTTCGGGCAGGAGTTCTCCGAATCGCCGGTGGATTTCCCTGATACCGTCTCCCGTCGTTGCGCAGCCGGCTAGGCTGCCACCGTCGATCCAGGCCTGGACGTCGATATGTGCCTTGGCCTCAAGCTGGAGATTTCTCTTCAGGCTGTCTGTGCTGTAGTCTTTTTTCAGAGCCCGCTCGATATCGATCGGATGGGTGTCATGGCCTTCAATCAGATTGCTGTAGTAACAGTTCATGGCCCTGACCAGAATGGCCAGTGAATGGAGGACCCTCTCCGGAAGGCTGCGTCGGAATCCGGCCGCCCTGGCGGCCAGATCTATGGCCAGATCGCTAAGTTCATCCCGGAATCGCGAATCAGGTGCAACGAGCAAAGGTTCCATCATCGAAACCGTCTCGTTGCGATCCACGACCGGTTTGATGTCCGCTTTAATGTCCGCTTCAGTTTTGTCCATAAATTAATTAATAACAAATGGTTGAATAAAGCAAGGATTATTTTTTAACCGCTTTTATGTCCGGAATTATGTCCATGATCGGTGGGGATCGATTTTTTGTTCTTGACAAATATAAAAAAGAAAAAGAGAAAGGGGGCAAATCTGCCTTTGACTTTTAAATACTATTTTCTGTATAATTCCGGTCTATTATTTAAATTATCAGTTCCATTTAACCCCTAGTTTTCTTCTAAATCATGCTTCAGAATTCTCACAACAAAAGCCTAATTAACTGGCTATCCTGCATGTAGTCTTCAAAGAAATTGTCATGAAGGTATGGGAGGGTTATCACAAACTGTGACTACCTATTTTCACGTTATCCGGCAGGCACCATGACAGGCCTGCATTATTGCATTATTCTCTGCTTTCTCTTTCGAAAGTCTGGATAGCTTTATCCGCGTTCGAAGATGATTCATTCCAAAACTTCCCAAAAGGTATTGCAGCAAAAACAAACTGACGGTATTATTCGTTGTTACGCTGCGATTCATCTCGAATGCGGGCGATTTTTAACTCTTTTTTGCTTTTATTCAAACATGAGGCCTCTTGACGATACCATAACAGCTGCAAGTACTCCTCAAAAGGATTCCGTCGAAAATCCGCCAACTCAACCTGATAATCTTTCTGCCAGGCGCAATGTGCTTGACGCTTCTTGGGAGCTGCTCTCCCTTTCCGCCAAAAGCAGAGACATTCTTGCTTCCATGAATTTTTCCACGATCCAGGAGGTTTTCCGCGTCGCCCTGGCCGGCAAACTTGCCAAGCGAAGAAAGGGAAGCAAATCACTGGAGGCCGAGGTCCTGGAAGCCGGATGCCTCTTACTCGGCCATCCCCATCATCCGTTCATTGATCAGCATTATAATGATAAGAAGAAATCAACAGTACACCAAGTGATGAAGAAAATGAACGGCGCACCCTTTCATTTTTCGCCGGCTTTTCTACGAACCTCAGTTCGGGACATGCTGTTTCCAACTTCAATCCACCAAGCAGTGCTGAACCTTGGCATTGAAACAGTGGGGGATCTTCTCAGACTTCCCATCGGCACTCTCCTCAATACAAAAGCGATAGGAACCAAGAATTTGCGGACCTTCCTGGTCTGCACCTTTGATTATCTTTTTATCCTCAACAATCCGGACAAGGGCCTCCCGCCGGTGAACTTCCTGACTCCGGCCCCGGGGAGTGAATTTGCTCCGGACATCCGCACGAAAATGCAACTTGGCTCGTGGTTCCCAGTCTCCATCCTTGAATCCGGACTTAAAAAATTAAAAACCAATACCCTTACCAGTGTACTTTATTATGGAAACCGGGCAGGTGGCGTGTTTCAACAAAATAATAAAATCCATAAGGCGTATCTCCTCTTTGCTGCAAACAAGGAAACTTCTCCAGGATTTACCATCGTTGATTCTTCCTGCAGCTGCCAAACCCAAAACTCTTCCAATAAAAGAAAGACCACTGCCTGTTCACACCAGGCCGCTCTTGCCATCCATTCACTCGGTCTTTCTTTGCAAAAAAAATCACGGCCGATTCCTCTGCCCCTTCTTTTTCAAAAAAGCTTCTGGTTTCTGGTAGGGCGTATACTTTCAGACATATTTGGCGAAACTTCCTCAGGCCGCCTGACAGCCGGAAAAAAGAAGGATTATTATACGCTTTCCTTTACAGAAGCACCTCGATCATCCTGGTTTTCTTGCCTGCTTACCCCCCAAATACTCAATGATGCTCTTGCCCTTTTTCCTGGACAAATCATCCTGATGAATGAAGGCAAAACGTTTGACCAGGAGAGAGCAACAAACGTTAGGGAGCTTTTCAAGGAACTCAGCCGACTGCACCCATCTTTCCATGAAGATGCTATCAACAGCCACAAACCGGCGCCATCAGATCATGGCCAAGACGGCAATTTCTGGTTCTGGCTCGCGCAAACATTCTTCTCCACTTTACATCACGCCAATGTCAGAATATATCAGGATACGAACCTCGGGCTTTTCTATCTTGAAGCCGGTGGCAACAAAAAGGGACCCACCCTTTTTAAACTCGCGGTTCCAAAGGCTCGCACTCCTGACCTGCTGGATTGTCTTGCCCGCCTCGGCCGAGGAAAAATATTGGGGCCCGCAGAAGCCATAACCAGTATTTATTTTGACGCAGACGGTGCATCACTTGTCATTACCCCTTCTCTTAAACTTGGAGACGGGCGCATCTTCAAGCGTAAAACCCTGGAACCTGAACGATACGGCCGATACTACTATCTCAACGGGGAAGGATTTCTGCCGGTTAAAGAGCAAAAGAAGGAACATATCATGGGAGCGAGCGTCACTAAAAATACTGTGATTGCGCCCAACCAAGTCCCGGCTTTTCTGAGACAGAACCAAATCGCCCTCCAGGCCGAAGAAAACGATGTTGATCCCGCACTCTCAGGCTTTAGCCTGATACATATTCCAAACAAGGTGGAATTGCTTTCATGCAAAATTGATAAAGATTGGTGCTACCTGTCCGGGCACTACGGTATCGGCAACAAAAACATATCCTTGCAAAAACTTTTGTCGGCACGGCAGGAGGGTCTGAAATTTCTGCCAAGTAAAGGTGAATGGCTTAAGCTCACCGGAGGCTCTCTTGAATGGTTGTATAACCTGGACAAAGACCGGATCTGGCAAGACCCTGCTAAAAAAAAGGAAGGGATACGACTTACCAGGCAGGAATTACTGAAACTTTCAGCCATAATTCCCAGCCTTAAAATTAACATCCGGGCGCAAAAGGAGCGAGCTGACCTGGAAAAACTGCTGGATATTGAGTCATGGCAAGACCATCAAAACCTTCCGGTAAAATCTGACCACCTCCGTGCTTATCAGCTCAACGGACTCGCCTGGCTATACCAACTGTATCGCTATAGACTTGGCGGTATTCTTGCCGATGATATGGGACTTGGTAAAACACACCAGACTTTGAGTTTCTTCCAGGCCGCACTTGCCGGAAGCCCTGAAAAAAAACGTTTTCTCGTTGTATGTCCAGCATCAGTGGCCTCCCATTGGTTGGAAAAAGCCAACAAGTTCTATCCCGACCTGGATGTTTTTATACATCATGGAAGCAACCGGCGTCTAAAAAAGGCACTGGACCACACCGTAATCATAACCACATACGGCATTGTACGGCGAGACGCCAATGAACTCTCTGCGACCCTGTTTGACGCAATAGTTCTTGATGAAGTACAGCAGGCCAAGAATAAAAAAACGGATATTTATCAAGCAGTGAAAAAATTACAGGGCCAGATGACTATCGGACTGACCGGCACCCCACTTGAAAATACCGTACTCGACCTGAAAGCGATCTTTGATCTCTGCCAGCCCGGTTTTCTGGGAAACGATATCCAGTTCAAGAAGAACTTTGTTAATCCCATTGAAGACAGAGGGGACAGGAAAAAAGAGGAATCGCTTGTCAAGCTTATCCATCCTTTTCTCCTCAGAAGGACCCGCGAACAGGTTCTCCCTGAACTGCCGGATGTAATAGAGGACTTTCGCACTTGCGAACTTTCCGATGACCAGGTCCGGCTTTACCGCGAAATCATTGGCGGCAGGGGAAGAATGATTCTGCAAAAGTTAGCAAATGAATCCAAAGAGGGTGGCACCACATATATGGAGTTGCTGGCCATAATTAATTACTTGAAACAAGTATGCGATCATCCATGTCTCCTCGAAGGTTGCCAAGAGTTTTCCCGCTACCGAAGCGGCAAGTGGGAGCTTTTTGTGGAATTACTCAATGAGTGCCTTGCCAACTCCATGAAGGTTGTGGTCTTCAGCCATTACACCAAGATGCTCGATATCATAGAGGCCTACCTCAAAGATGCCGATATCGAATTCTGCGGTCTGCGCGGTGATTTTACCTTGCAGAAAAGAAAAAAAATGATCCATCGCTTCAACACCGACCCGGATTGCCGCGTATTCTCCGCCAGCCTTCTTGCCGGAGGCGTTGGTGTTGACCTTACCGCTGCCCAGGCTGTCATCCATTATGACCGCTGGTGGAACGCAGCCCGTGAAGATCAGGCCACTGCCAGGGTTCATCGACTGGGGCAGAAACACGTTGTCCAAGTTTTCAAACTGATAACAAGCGGCACCCTCGAAGAAAAAATACATCAGCTCATAGAAAAAAAACGCGAAATGGCGCACAATCTCATCAGAGAGGACGACGCCTCCATCATAAAAGAACTGAGCAAGAAAGAACTTCTAGATTTACTCATGTGGGGCAACAATAAAGAAGTAAGGTTCTGAAGATCCGGTTTTGCCATACTCCCTTACTAAATTTTTGAATTAAGGAGATTTTTTTCTGGACAATCCTTCTTCATCCGGCCTTTAATAAAAATAACACCTTATTCAAATACAGAGCAAAATGGTGTTGTGAACATTGTCAAAGGCAGGCCACTTATACATGCCGAGCTGCCGAGGAAGAATATTTTCCAAAGGAGCAATACAATGAAGACACTTTACATTGGCAACATACCATTCAGCTCCTCAGCAGATGATGTCCGTAAAATCTTTGAAGTATACGGCACGGTTCACTCTGTGACACTTATCGTTAATCGCAAGACCGGCAAATCACGTGGTTTTGGTTTCATCAAGATGGACGATGCCGATGCTGATGCTGCTCTGGCAAACGATAATCTGAAAAATGTCAGTGGCCGGAAATTCCGGGTTGGCGAGGCATGTGAATTTCCGACCAGGATAAAGCAAAATATGCTCGGTGCCTGATACTTTTATGCCGTAACAGTATGTACATATTCTAATCTTGACAGACTCGCAAAAACTATAAATTCACCACAGAGGACACAGAGTGCACAGAGTAAAAACTTATTATTTCAGTTAGTTACCTCTGTGAACTCTGTGTCCTCTGTGTCCTCTGTGGTATAAAAAGACTTTTTACGATTTCATCAATCTTGACATTTCCGCAAAAAGTCGGGAAAGCGGTTAACGTGCCATGCAATTTCAAAACTTCTGAGTTCGAAGCGTATTTTCAAGGAGTTACAAAACGTTCTCGGATTTTGCAATGATACCTATACAGTGCCTTAAAGTTAAAGGATTTATACCCCTCAAGGGGGCACTGAAAATAGTCTGATCAGAAAAGCACCATAACTTTAGGCACTTCTTTTAAACTCATATATTTGGTATCAACTAAAAATCTGCCGAGATCAGGTTATCTGAATTTGAAGCTGACCTTGTTCATCAACATACTACGTTTTACCTCTTTGAATGCACCTGGTACAGGCGCCCTATTCCCGATCTTTTTACAGGACCATTCCTATTCAACAATAAAACACCATACGGTTTCATTGACCAATCCGTTGCTATCCTTTGTTCTGTAGAGTACAGTAGATAATTTTTAAGGCTCTGCGACAACTAGGATATGAAAAACAAAGAGTTTCCAGGCCCTACCAAATGAAATAAATATACCCTTGGGAGTGCGAAGTAATGCATGGGCACACCTGTGTTTCTGCTGCCGGCTGCTTCATCTATGGCATCCACAAACCACAATACAAAGTAACCAACCTTCGGAAAGCAGATCATCTTGCTTCATTGGGTAATTTTAAGAATGGCAACACAATAGACAACAAACGGAATTTCCCCTCCGGAGATATTGAAGTGGAACAAGGTGACTGGATTTATGAGATCCCCAATCCTTTTCCCTTTCGCGGCACGACCTACATCGGTAAAAAATGGGCCGATAAAAAAGCGGAAGATCCGGAGAGCATTATATTGCCTGGGCCGCCGCCCCTTTCCTTCACAGCCTATATAAAAAGAATCCTACCTGACCATATTGTATCCAAAGAAACAATTGCTGATGCGTTCAAGAAGCTGCCCGAACCGATTCTTTTAACCGTGGCAGCAAATTCCACTGATCCAGAAGATCTGACGGCACTTGCCACTATCTGCTGCGAGTTCGTTATCCATCCTCAAAACCAAATTCCCACTGGTCTGGTGTACACCAAAGACCAAAATGACCGGGTGAGACCGGTCATCCGGAACCATGACCTTTTTGAAACCCTGGTGAACAATCTGTATCTGCCGGACTCTCTTAAGGAGGTCATGGTCTTGCGTCCCGGGGTTCAAGGAGCCAGTGAGATAGTCGGTGACTGGCAGAGCGATAATGGCAGCAGCCATATTTATGAATATCTGCGGCGCAACAGTTATATTCCATGGGGACATTACGCTTCAAACATGGCAAATGATGCGGTGCGCTACCGCATTCACGATCTCACCACAGAAGACATGACAGGCTTAAGACATCTTTATTATCAAAGGGTGTACATGACAATGGCTGAACAGCTCGGGGTTCCTTTGGAATTTCATAGGAGAAAACTTTCTCCGGAGGATCTCGAAGAGTTGCGCATTAAAACCCTGGCAGAGCTTCGTAAAAAGGGACAACTTCCTCCAACCGTGTTCAACTCCACGCTATGGGGATGGAACTATGGCTTCGATTTTGCGCCAAGCGGGTATCGGATGCATGCCTCTCACCAGCAGGTCCATCAACAATTTGCCCTGATCCCTCCACTGGTTGAGACATGGCAAAATGACCAAGGCCGGAGCAATAGTAACTATTTCCCGTCTTTTGCCTGCGGAGACTTGATTAGATCCTTTACCCAAGGGTACCGGGAAACAACCGGACTGAATTTTTTTGATACGTACATCAAGGCGATCCGGAATAATGAAAGAATGGACAACAGAAAAGATCTTGATAACAATCTGGTCATCCATCAAGATGACCATGTCATGCTTTTTGTTCCCAAGGCACAGACGTCACAGTGGGAACTCCAACTCATGACCATAGGGTCTGAAGGAAATATACTTGAGGCCTCAACTGCGGTAAGGACTTCGCTTGATCGGGCAATACTAATAGCTTTGAAGGTCCTGACGGCCCTTGGCGCCAAAATGATCACCACCATTGAGTTCTCAAAAAGGTTTGACCATAACAATTCCAACCAAAGACTTCTTTATTCGTTTCTGCCAAAATTGCCGGAATCTCCTGGGGCCATGAGTGAAGCGCAGCTGCGTTTTATTAACGGCCATTACCCTGAAGATTTTGCCAGAGCTTGCCGGAGAAAGTTAGCAACAGATCGCTCATAGTCCATTGATGGCGGAGCACACTACTTTCAGAACTCCTGAACTCGAAACGTAATTTCAAGGAGTTATAAGAAGTGCCTAAAGTGAGCTAAAGTGCCTAAAGTTATGGATAATAAGGAATTCTTCACACCTCTAGAAACGTGAAAAGGTGGCCTGAGAAACACAATACTGGTTTGAAGTAATGACCGAGGCATATTTGCTTCTTTGGAATGAGGTCATGCTAAATCGAAAAAAATGAATGGAACTTTCAACAATTTTGATGAAGTCGTAAAAAATACGATTTCATCGATGTGATACATCGTAACTACTTGAAATTACATGGCACGGTAAACGCTTTCCCAGCTTTTTGCGGGATCGTCAATTTTCACCGCCCTAAGAAAAGGTTCCTGACTTTAGGCACTTTAGGCACTTCAAACTTTAGGCACTTCAAACTTTAGGCACTTCAACGTTATCAAATAAAAATCTGCCGAGATCAGTTTATCCGACTTAATGCTATCTTACCGCGATATACGAGATGACTCCTCCATTTCATTTGAATTATGCAAACAAAAATGGTAGTTCATTGAATGAATAATCAATGGAATCCCATTGTATAAATCTCCTAATAACGTGCAATACATGAAAGAGCTTCTCGATCAGCCTGAACTGAATAAATTCGCAACCACCTTTTCTGCCGGCCACGTCCTATTCAGGGAAAATGAAGACTCCCAAGATCTTTATATTCTGATCTCAGGAAAACTCGACGTTTTCAAGGGCAATAAAAATATTTCAGAATTAACCGAGCCGGGATCGCTTTGCGGCGAGATGTCATTTCTTCTCAGATCAAAGAGAACGGCCACGGTTGTTGCCCGTCATGACTCCAAAGTCATATGTATTCCCAGCGACAAAATAAAGGATTTTCTTCATGAATTCCCAATACTTGCAAGGGAAATAACAAGCATTCTCGCCACAAGACTCAACGAGACCACCAATGTCATGCACGGCCTGAAGGCATTCTGTGATCAACTGCCTGATGCGGTAATCATGACAGACACAGGCCACAAAATCCTGGCCTGGAACACGGCGGCAGAAAAGCTATACGGCCGTCCTTGGCGTCAGATGCGTAACAAAAAGCTTGACGAAATCTACGACAATCAGGCGACCTTTAAACAGTTCCTTGACGATATGTCCTCGCAAAAAACCGTGAAGGAGAAGATTCTGAAAATCAACCATCCTTCAGAAAGCTGGAAATTCGTCTCAACAAACACCACTGTTTTATATGACACCAATGAAGAAATACAAGGATACCTGTTACTTGGCCGGGATGTCACGGAAACCAAAAAAATTGAAGAAAAACATAAAAGAACGCGGAACTGGTATCTTCTCATAATTGCTGTTTTTGCGGTTCTGCTTGCAGGACAAATATGGAGCAAATATATCCCCTCTCAAGAACCGCCACAGGAATCAGCCACCCACAAGATACACCCGTTTGATATGAGAATTTCGCGGGATTACCTCGGGTTATCCTTTGTTCTTTCCCGGCCTTTTCAGGAAGGTGACGTTGCAGAAACAACTCGTTTGATTGGAGAATATTTTACTGAGCATGATCCGGCAAAAGATGGTATCATCGGTCTCCTCCTGCTGGATAAGGATAAAACAATTGTGAACTTTTTTTCCAGCCGCGATGATCAACAGCCCCTTTCAACGATCGGTAATTCATACTCCGGCGTAAAGTTCGATACGGAAAACAATTTAAACCATAAAGGCCCGATCATCTTTATTGTCAGCTCAGATGAAAAGACGCAATCGGACATGGTGGAACTCGCCTACAAAATGTACAAAACGGATGAGTTTCTGGGCTGGCTCGTCTTTCAACTCGACCTTAAAACCCTGGCAAACAAATACGAACTTGACATAAAGCATCTGGCGTTTCTATCTAATTGGGGCAATAATAGTACCTTCTGAGTAAATAGAAATCATTTTCTTGCCCACCGTAAAATTATAGTTTTCAGCCAAAGGGATATTGTTAATGACCAAGAAAGGATATTACGGAAAATGGGGAGGGGCCTTCATCCCCGAAATATTACATGAGACCTTCAATGAGCTCAACAAGGTTTTTGAAGAGGTAAAGGCTGATCCTCAATTTTGGGAGGATTACTTTGACCTGATGTCGACCTATTCCTGTCGTCCGACGCCTCTTACCCATGCGGAAAATCTCTCAAAACATTTCGGCGGTTGCCAGATGTATATTAAAAGGGAAGACCTCAATCATACCGGCGCTCACAAGGCTAATAATGTCATGGGCCAGGGCTTGCTGGTTAAGAGAATGGGCAAAAGCAGGGTCATTGCTGAAACCGGCGCAGGCCAGCATGGTGTTGCAACAGCTACCATGGCGGCCAAATTCGGTTTTGAATGCACAATCTACATGGGTGAAGAAGACGTCCAGCGGCAACGTCCCAATGTGTTTTGGATGGAAAAGCTGGGCGCCACGGTGATACCGGTTACCACTGGAGCAAGGACCCTTAAGGACGCCATCAACGAAGCGTTCCGCGATTGGGTTTCCTCCATGGACACCACCCATTATGTCATGGGCACTGTATGTGGTCCCCATCCTTTTCCGGAAATGGTTGCCTGGTTTCAATCCATTATTGGTCAGGAGACCCGGGGACAGATACTTAGCCGTTTCGAAAAATTGCCGGCAAAGGTTTACGCTTGTGTTGGCGGCGGATCCAATGCCATGGGGATTTTTCAGGGATTTTTGGCTGATTCGGGAGTTGAACTGGTAGGTGTTGAAGCTGGTGGTCTTGGGCTTGACAGCGGTCAGCATGCGGCACGATTGGCCGGCAAGGACGGGTCCCAGGGTGTTGCCCAGGGGTATAAGACCATGTTTCTGCAGGATAACGATGGCCAAATGCTTGATACACATTCTGTGGCGGCAGGCCTCGACTATATTGGCGTATCCCCTATCCTTACCGACCTCTGGGAAAAAGGCAAGATACGATTTGAGGCGGCAACCGATGAAGAAGTGCTGGACGCCTTGGATCTGACTATGAAAAAAGAGGGTATCATCCCTGCCCTCGAATCGGCCCATGCCTTTGTTCAGGCATTCAAGGATGCCGGCAAGCTTTCCGCGGACCAGGCTGTTATTATCAATATGTCGGGGCGAGGCGACAAGGACATTTTTACCATAGCCCATGCCTATGACGATCCTTCCTGGAAAAAATTTATCATGAAAAAAGGAAAGGCATATGCAGCTGAAAAATGATATCCGGTCCGCTTTAACTGATAAAAAGATTCTCCTCATGACCCATATTGTTCTTGGGTATCCCTCCTTTGAGGCTAATCGGGAGACCATTAAGCAGATGGTTGAAAATGGTGTCGATCTTATTGAATTGCAGATACCATTCTCAGAACCTGTCGCTGACGGGCCTATAATTCTTAAGGCCAGTCAGGATGCCATTGCAAGCGGAGTTAAGGTCCGAGACTGCCTTGATTTTGCAGCAGAAATCACCGCAACCTACCCTATCCCTTTCCTGTTCATGACCTATTACAATATCCTCTTCAAATTCGGCCTGGCGGAATTTTTTGCTAAGGCAAAAAGGACTGGGATCAAAGGATTTATTATTCCCGACTTACCGCCGGAAGAGGGCGAGCAATACCTGGAGCTTGCGCGCAAGTATCAGATCGCGCCTGTCCTGATATTTGCACCGACCAGTACTGATCAGAGAATGCGGTTTCTATCCTCACAAGGTGAGGGCTTTATTTATTGCGTGGCGCGGAAGGGTGTTACCGGCAGAAAGAGCGAACTCAATGAAGAATTTGACTCTTACATGGGCCGATGCCGCCAGGCTACGGACCTCCCTATTGCCGTAGGTTTCGGCATCAGCAGCAAAGAGGATGTAGAACTTCTTACCGGAAAAGCCGACATTGCCGTAATCGGCACAGCCACCATCAAACTGGTGGCCGCTAATGGACCACATGCTGTCGGTCCTTTCATTGCCAGCCTCCGATAAACACAAATTCTCAATAGACAAATTTTCATAGGAGAGATAATGATGGAAACATATTACAGTCCTGCTGATCTTGCAAAATTTCCTGAGATAGGCAAAGATGCGCCTGAATTGGCCAATAAATTTTTCGAATATTATAACGCCGTTTTTGCCGAGGGTGAACTTACCGAACGGGAAAAAGCCCTCATCGCCCTGGCGGTGGCCCATGCTGTGCAATGCCCATATTGTATTGACGCCTATACCGGCGCCTGCCTGGAAAAGGGTTCAAATAGCGCCGAGATGACCGAAGCCATCCATGTTGCCGCAGCGATTCAGAGTGGAGCAACGTTAGTTCATGGCTTGCAGATGCGAAATATTTGTAACAAAATCTCCTTATAAGATAATAAAGTCCTCTTTTTTATTGATTGGGCAGTGCTTACGTTATGGTCATGGAATCGTTCAGCCAAATTCTTGCCAGGCATAACCTTACCCTGAGTCGCAGCAAAACAGACATCCTGCAGGTTAATGTCGGCCTTCTATGCAATCAGTCATGCCGCCACTGCCATCTTGAGGCAGGTCCGACCCGTAAGGAAGTGATGGACCGGCGTACCATGGATCAGATAATAGCCTTTGCCGAGAGAGGCAAATTTGCAATAATCGATATTACCGGTGGTGCCCCGGAGATGGTGGCCGGCTTGGAATATCTTATCGAGTCCCTTGCCCCCCTGACCCAAAAACTTATGCTCCGTTCGAACCTGACGGCTCTCGCAGACCGGAACCACGACGGCCTTCTGTCCCTATGCCAAAATCACTCGGTCGCTATTGTGGCCTCCTTCCCATCCACCAATGAAAGACAGACTGAATCGCAAAGGGGTAGAGGTGTTCTTGAAAGAAGCGTGGAGATGCTCAGGAAATTAAACACCCTGGGATATGGCAGGAATGGTAGCAGACTTGAACTGAATCTGGTATCCAATCCTGCCGGCGCCTTCTTGCCCACATCCCAATGCCAGGCTGAAAAACGTTTTAAACAAGAGCTTAACAGAAAGTGGAGCATAACCTTTAACAATCTCCACACTTTTGCCAATATTCCTCTTGGCAGATTTGGCAAATGGCTGACAAAATCGGGCAACTATGAAGGGTATTTACAAAAACTGTCGGACAGTTTCAACCCTGAAACCCTCAAAGGCCTCATGTGCAGGAATCTGCTCTCTGTTTCCTGGGACGGCTATCTCTATGACTGCGATTTTAATCAGGCAGCCGGTCTCTATCTCAGCTCCACCCCGAAACATGTTTCAGAGATGGACACCCCCCCGGAATACGGTACACCTATAGCTGTAGGCGATCATTGTTATGCCTGTACCGCCGGTTCCGGTTTTACCTGAGGCGGCGCCATTGCAACCTAGTTGAGGTTAACAGGCTTCTTATAGTATACTGTTATTTTGATAAGTGCCTGAACCGAATGAACCGGGTACGTGGCATTCATAGCATATCATGCCATGGCAACCGATTGTTTAAAGGAGGATCAGTATGAGTATCCTACGAAAATGCAGAAGACATTATCTATTATTTTTTTCAGCGGTTACGGTATGCCTTCTCAGCCCGACGATTATAACCTCGTTAAATGCTGCGCACGCCTCTGCAGACAGAAGAATAACCGGTGTAATAATCGTGCAGAGCCCTGGAAGCATTCGACTGAAAAACGACAACACCGAAATAAAGATCCATACCGGCAGAGAAACAAAATTCCTTCCTAACGACTATCGGACCCAACTGGGTGACACGGTCAAGATAGAGTATTATCAGAAAAAATTTCGTGACGGCACTACCAAAATGGCTGCCAAGAAACTGGAGCTCGTCTCAAAGAATCCAAGCAAACCTGAGCTGACCAGTCCCGCCACCGGCAAGATTATAGAAGTCGGAAGAAAATGGTTTAAAATCCATATAGATTCAGTGAGTGATGTGGTGCTTTTTGAAAAAATCAGGGGGACAAAATTTAGCCCGAGCGGCTGGCAACCAATCCCAGGAGACGAGATCACCGTTACCTTTAAAAAAATACCTTCCCGGTTTGGTAATCTCTATGCCAACCAAATCCTCAGTGTGGAAAAAACACAATAATCTCAGGATTATTGTGTGCTTCACATAATCCCGCAGGCCGGGACTCTTTTTAGTACTCGCTTGACGGGTATAAGGCCCTTTACATTCCAAATCATTGCAGAAGATTACTACACCTGCTCTCAATATACATGCTTTTGCGCCCTGAACTACAAGGTATAAACTCCGGTGTTTCGGACAAAGAGCCCAACAGGCCGGGCTATGAGGCCACCCGAATCCAGCATCCTTTTTTCAGAAGGTAATGGGGCTTAAAGGCACCTTTATAGCTCATGGCCTGCACATCCTTGATCACAAAACCAAGGTACAAACGGTTCAATTGATGCTCCACACAGAAATCAATAAGGTTGAGGATATTAAAGATACCGGGGCTGCGTTTCCCTTCATCCGGGTCAAAATAAAAATACACGGCATTGAGCCAGTTGGCTCCTAAATCGTTTATGGACACTCCAATCAGCCGACCATCTATCCTATATCGAATTTCAAAAGAGTTGCCAAAGGTGTTGAGAAAAAAGCCGGTATAATACTCTTCTGCAATACTGCCGCGGCCTGGGTACCGGTTTTTCAGAAATTTATTGAGGAGTGCCAGGTTTTCATCGCTCATCTGCAGGGATGCAATTTCTACAACAACGTCCTTATTGCGCTTCCACGCCCTTTTCTGGTTCCGGTTCGGTTTGAATTCCTCGGGATTCAGCCTGATTGGAATGCAGCTGGTACATCCCTTGCAGCGCATGGCATAGAGGACATTGCCGTTTCGCCGGAATCCGCACGTCAGCAAAAACTCCATAAACTCATCCGGCATGGCTTCAAAACGAGCCTGCCGGTATACAGCCTCATAGGGTAATCCATAAGGACAAGCAAGGGGAATATCATAGGTATATTGTTCCAGTTCAGCGAGAATCAAACCTTTTTGGCATGAATCTAATTCGTTTCCTTTTCTGGCCATTGGAATGCTATTGCCTTTCTTTATTCATAATGCTCTAATGGTTACGTAGAGGAGTTATGATAATACTAATAATCATTTTCCAATTTTTTAAGAATGGTCACATCCTTTCAAAAAGATACCGATGGTATAGTGCAAATCGGCACACTACCGCCGCTGTGGAATTATTCTACCGTTTTTTTCGCCAATCTTGACTGCATTTTTTTCGGAGATCCAAACAAAACCCGGGAAATCATCAAAAATGTTACCGGATTTCAGAGTTACGGCAGTAGATTAATTCCCGTCCTTGGTCTTCTTTTTCAAGGCGGCAACAATCTTTTACTACTCACCCAAAAACCGGATAAAGATCTCTTGCGCTATTTTTCCGAGCAACTTGGACTGGTCCTGCCTGATATTGAAATTGTTAATCTGCCTCCGGGATGCGGCTATGGTGAGATTACCTTTGCGCAAGGTGTTAAAGACCGCATCAGTAATCACTCTGCGGAGTTCATTGACGGCTATGTAACTGATCGCAACCTGGAGAACTTGTCCCATATTTTAGGTAAAAAACTGATTAACACCCACCAATCCTGCCGCGATGCCAATGATAAAATCCTGTTAAACCAATTTTTGATCCAAAACGGACTTCCGGTCTTTGATGGCTGTGAAGCGAAGATGGGCATTGATCTTGACAAACGTCTTGATGAATTGCACCGCATGGGCTATGCCAAGGCCGTAATTCGCTCATCGCTCGGCGCCTCAGGATTTGGGATGTACATTGCAAAGCTTGGCGAAAGCAGCAGCACGAATATTCCACAGCATCTCTTTTCTGAAAAAGTGCTGGTGCAGGGCTGGGTTGAAGAAGAACTACTGGGATTCAGCAACGTATCCTCACCAAGTGTGCAATTCTTTTGCGG
>CALZHT010000074.1 GCA_945787445.1 uncultured Desulfobulbaceae bacterium | reverse complement strand
GATGGTCATGCCCGGCGATAACGTGAGTATAGACGGCACCCTGATCACCCCGATCGCCATGGAGAAGGAACTGCGTTTCGCTATCCGTGAAGGCGGCCGCACAGTGGGCGCCGGCGTTATAAACGAAATTGTAGAATAGCTTTTTCGGCAATTAAAACGGAAATCATAATCAGTGGTTATATAGGATTCGGACCATGCGAGACATTATTACATTGGGTTGCACAACCTGCAAACGCAGGAATTATACGACAACAAAAAACAAAAGAAAAACACCGCAGAAGCTGGAATTTAAAAAGTATTGTCGTTTTTGCCAGTCCCATACTCTGCACAAAGAGACCAAATAATTCTGTCGGGAGGCCAGTAGCTCTAATTGGTAGAGCGCCGGACTCCAAATCCGGATGCTGGGGGTTCGAGTCCCTCCTGGCCTGCCAAAAAAATCAATTTTTTAATTGATTTTTGGTAAAAAATTACAATTCAACAATAAGCATCAGATCCATACCATTGAACATGCTTTTTTGTTTGTCTTGTATATAAAAGAGCAAGAATCATGGCTGCAAAAAAACAGGGACAACCTGTAAAAACTAAAAAAACTGCAGAGAGTGCACCTCCTGAAAAATCAAAGTTTCAGTTTGCCCAGGCGAAGGTTTTTTTGACTGAGGTGAAAGCGGAGTTTGGCAAGATTGTTTGGCCAGAGAAGAAACATACCTTAGGTTCTACTCTGGTTGTCACAATACTTGTTATGATAATAGCATTTTATCTTGGAGCAGTGGATTTGATTTTAGGCAAAATGATAGGTTTTATTTTCAAGTAGACAGAATATACTTTTTGTTTCTAAGGATTACATGGCTAGACAGTGGTATATAGTTCATACATATTCCGGTTTTGAGGAAAAAGTCAAAACTGCATTGCAGGAACGCATTAAAAAGGCCGATCAGGAAGAGTTTTTCGGCGAGGTTTTGGTGCCAACCGAGCAAGTTGTTGAAATGATCAAAGGCAGCAAGAAAACTTCGGCAAGGAAGTTTTTCCCAGGCTATATCCTTTTGAACGTGGACCTTAACGATGAGACGTGGCATACAGTTAGAGGCACCCCCAAGGTGACCGGCTTTGTCGGGAATGATTTGCATCCTGAGCCGTTATCCGAAGAAGACGCAGTCAAAATTATCGGGCGGATCAAGGATGGTGCGAGCAAACCGAAGCCAAAAGTTATGTATGAAGTCGGTGATGCTGTCCGGGTTATCGATGGGCCTTTCTCAAATTTTCAGGGTATTGTGGATGAGGTCTACGCCGATAAGGGTCGTGTTCGGGTAATGGTGTCCATCTTTGGCAGGGAAACGCCTGTTGAGCTGGAATTTATACAGGTGGCAAAAGGATAAATGCATTACTGCCTTTGGCCCAATAGTATTTTTTACACTTTTTGAAATAATCACTAGTTTTTAAGGCGGGAGAGGATATGGCTAAGAAGATTTCTGGATATATTAAATTGCAGATTCCAGCAGGTAAAGCAAATCCATCACCTCCGGTTGGCCCGGCGCTTGGTCAGCATGGGGTAAATATTATGGAATTCTGCAAGGCTTTTAACGCCAAAACACAGAGCGAGGGTGACACAATAATCCCTACGGTGATTACTGTATATGCGGACAGATCTTTTTCGTTTATCACCAAGACCCCACCGGCTGCTGTACTTTTATTTAAGGCCTTAAGGCTGGCAAAAGGATCGAGCAATCCCAAAATAGAGCGTGTTGCAAAGATTTCCCGCAGCAAGATAAAGGAAATTGCCGAGGTGAAGATGCCTGATCTCAATGCCTATGACGTGGATTCTGCCATGAAGATCATTGAGGGTACGGCAAGAAGCTGTGGTATTACGGTAATTGATTAAAAGAGTTGTTTGACGTGGGTTTTTCTTTTTTTCAATAGTGTAGGTGCTTGGATGCAATGATTTCAAGCTCTCTGAAAACCTGACGGCAATAAACATATAGAAAAAAATTTGGAAAATTGCGGAGTGCATCATGCCAAAGAGGGGTAAAAAATATAACAATAGTATTGAAAGGGTTGATATCAATAAGCAATATAGCCTGGAAGAAGGTATTGAGTTAGCCTTGAAAAGCAAATACGCCAGTTTTGATGAGTCATTTGATGTCGCCATTCGACTCGGCGTCGATCCCCGACATGCCGACCAGATGGTGAGAAGCAGCGTTGTCCTGCCCAACGGCACCGGGAAAACCACACGGGTATTGGTCTTTGCCAAGGGTGAAAAAGTACAGGAAGCTCTTGATGCTGGTGCTGACCATGCCGGTGGTGAAGAATTTATTGAAAAGATTCAAGGCGGCTGGCTCGATTTTGAACGTACCGTTGCAACTCCCGACATGATGGGGGTTGTAGGAAAAATTGGCAGAATCCTCGGTCCGCGCAATTTAATGCCCAATGCCAAACTCGGTACAGTGACCTTTGATCTTGAAAGAGTGATCAAGGATATAAAGTCTGGAAAAGTGGATTTTAAGGTCGATAAGGCCGGCGTTATTCATGCTCTGGTTGGCAAATCCTCTTTCGGAGCAATAAAACTGAAAGATAATGTGCTGGCATTCGTCGACAGAATCATTCAACTCAAACCATCGTCCAGTAAAGGTGTTTATTTGAAAGGTATAAACCTTTCCACTACAATGGGACCTGGCATTAAGATTGATCCCGTGGAGGTCAAAAACCTCCTGAAACAAGCGTAGCAAGGGAATGTTCTAAAGGATATTCTGATACAGTAAAGGTGGCAGTTCAGAAGTCGAAGACAGTGGGTACCGTATACGGTTTAATCGGCACATCAAATAAAGGCCGGCCTACCGAGACCGTTAAGTCGTTACGAGATAAGAAGAAAAATTCTTACGAACTATTGATTTCCGGAAAACCTTTTGCAGGTTTTCAGTATCTATCAATATGTAGTGACGATTGTCTTTTTGTCGACCTCGACTGCTTTTGACATTAATCCAAAAAAGACGTTAAAAGGAGGGAGAGGACATTGAATAGAGATGAAAAGGCATCAATAGTCGATGAACTGAGTAGCAAATTTTCCAAAGCGAAAATTGCTATAGTCACCGACTATAAAGGTCTCACAGTACCTGTTTTTCAAGAAATACGCCGGGAGCTTAAAAAGAATAATGCTGAGCTTCAGGTCGCCAAAAATACCCTTCTCAGACTTGCGGTAAAGGGTACAGACTATGAGATTCTAGAGGAACATTTTAAAGGCACATCGGCTCTTACCGTATCGTATGACGATCCGGTTGCATCCACAAAAGCGCTGATGGCTTTTGTCAAAGACAATCCCCAACTGGAAGTAAAAGGGGGAGTCCTTGAAGGAAAACAATTAACAGCTGAAGATCTTCTGGCTTTGTCCAAGCTGCCGAGCAGGGAGATTCTGCTTTCCCAGTTGTTATCTGTGATGCAGGCCGTTCCGACAGGTTTTGTTCGAGCGCTTTCCGGTGTTCCCAGAAATTTTATGTATCTGTTGCAGGCTGTTAAGGATCAAAAAGAACAGTAAGATTGTATTATAGAGAGTCACTATTTTATTGATTGGAGGAATAAGAAATGGCAGTAACTAAGGAAGATGTAATCGATTTTATTTCAAATATGAGCGTTTTGGAACTCTCCGAACTTGTCAAGGAAATGGAGGAGAAATTTGGTGTTTCTGCGGCCGCACCCGTGGCAGTGGCTGCCGGTCCGGCTGCTGGAGCCGGTGAAGCAGCGGCAGCTGCAGAGGAAAAAACAGAATTTGACGTCATCCTCGCTTCAGTCGGCGACAAAAAGATTCAGGTAATCAAAGAAGTCCGTGCCATTACCGCCCTTGGCCTCAAAGAAGCTAAAGAGCTGGTTGAAGGTGCTCCGCAGCCGGTCAAGGAAGCCGTTTCCAAAGAAGAGGCTGAGGAAATCAAAGCGAAGATCGAAGCCGCCGGTGGAACTGCAGAAATCAAGTAATGCCTCTTGTTTGTTATTTATTTTTTTAACTACAAATTCCAACCTGAAATCCTATATGAATATTGGCATCGGGTGAAATAATAAAAACTGGACGCTACAGAGGTTTACCCTCTGTAGCGTTGTTTCGTTATTAAAGGCGGACTCAAATCTGCCGCCATCTAGATGACCGCAAAATCATTTCCCTTCCGCATTTTGGGAGCATCTTTCATCGCATCCGTAGGTAAAGAACGAGGACATAGCCGAATGAAGACATTCAACAGAGTCAGAAAAAGTTTTGCTAAATCCGAAGAAATAATCCAGATTCCGCATCTCATTGACATGCAAAGGCAGTCATACGAAAAATTCTTGCAGTATGAAGTGGAATCGGATCATCGTTCGGATAGCGGTTTACATGGTATCTATAAAAGTGTTTTTCCAATTCAGGATTTCAACGGCACATGTTCCCTTGAATTTGTGCGATACACTTTTGGCAACCCGAAATTCACCGTGGAAGAATGCGTGGACAGGGGCATGACCTATGAAGTTCCGATAAAAATCACTGTGCGGCTTGTTACCTACGATACTGATCCTGATACCGGTGTACAGAACATCAGAGATATCAAGGAACAGGAAGTGTATCTGGGCTCCATTCCGCTTATGACCAAAACAGGTGTTTTTGTCGTCAATGGCACTGAGCGGGTCATCGTCAGCCAGTTGCAACGTTCGCCTGGACTTTTCTATAGCCATGATGCAGGAAAAACCAGTTCCGGCGGAAAGTTGCTTTACTCAGCCAGGATCATACCGGTGCGTGGCTCCTGGATTGATCTTGAATTTGACGCAAAAGATATTCTTTTTGTTCGCATTGACCGCCGGCGGAAATTTCCAGTAACCACCTTACTCAAAGCTCTTGGATACAGTGCAGAGGAGCTGCTCCACTTTTTCTATAATGTCGAGAAAATCGTATTGAGCGGCAAAAAAATCAAAAAAGTATTCGATGCCGAACAGGCAATAGGCCAACGTGCTCCCCAAGATTTGATTGATCCCAAATCAGGTGATGTCATTGCCAAGAAAAATCGGAAAATAAGCAAGACTCTCGCCAAACGACTCGAAGAGAGCGGAGTGAAGTTCCTTGCTATGGAGCCTGTTGATCTACTCGGGAAATATGTAGCCCATGATATTGTTGATTCCAAAACAGGTGAAGTGCTTGTTCCATGCAATGAAGAATTAACAGAAAGTAATATTGAAGCAATTCAGGCCGCCAAAATTAAGGAATTTGAAGTTCTGTACATCGATGGCTCCAAAGTGTCGGATTCTTCCCGTAAAACTTTGGCACTGGATAAGGCGACAACCTCTGAAGAAGCTCTTATTGAAATTTACCGGCGCCTGAGGCCAAGCAGTCCTCCAACGGTGGAAGTAGCCACGTCCTTTTTTAATAATCTCTTTTTTAATCCGGATACATACGATCTTTCCGTTGTCGGCCGTTTCAAGATAAATGAACGGCTTGGTACCGATATGGATGTGGAACAATGCATCCTGACCAAGGAAGATATCATGTTGGCGGTCCGCTATCTTGTCAGGTTAAAGGACAGCCAGGGTCCCATCGATGATATCGATCATCTGGGAAACCGCCGGGTACGAACGGTCGGTGAACTCATTGAAAATCAATACCGTATGGGTCTTGTCCGAATGGAGCGCGCTATCAGGGAGAGGATGAGCCTCCAGGAAGTGGAAACGCTCATGCCCCACGATCTCATAAATCCCAAACCAATTACCGCGGCGATCAAGGAATTTTTTGGCACAAGCCAGCTGTCTCAGTTTATGGACCAAACCAATCCATTGTCCGAGGTTACCCATAAAAGACGCCTCAGTGCTTTAGGTCCGGGTGGTCTTTCAAGGGAGAGGGCCGGTTTTGAGGTGCGTGATGTTCATCCGACCCATTACGGCCGTATTTGCCCGGTTGAGACTCCGGAAGGACCGAATATTGGTCTTATCGTATCATTGGCGGCATATGCCCGGGTTAATGATTACGGATTTATTGAAACGCCTTACCGCAAGGTGGAGAAGAGAAAAGTCGGCAAAGAAATCGAGTATATGAGTGCCTCAAGCGAACGGGAGTACATTATTGCACCGGCTCAGGTCGATAAGGACAAAAAGAGCAAGCTTGTTACTGATACACTCATCGCTCGGAAAGAAGGCGAAGTAATATTGACCAGTGCTGATGAGGTTACCCATATGGATGTATCTCCCAAGCAGTTGGTAAGCGTGGCCGCATCAATGATTCCTTTTCTCGAAAACGATGACGCCAACCGCGCTCTGATGGGATCGAACATGCAACGTCAGGGTGTGCCGCTTTTACGCACAGCGGCACCTTTGGTCGGCACCGGTCTTGAAAAGGCAGTAGCCAGAGATTCCGGTGTCTGTCTGCTTGCAGGTGGTGGTGGTATTGTTGAAGAGGTGGACGCCAATCGCGTGGTCGTGCGATATGAAGAACCAGGCACGGATGGTTTTTCAGCCGGCATAGGGGTGTATCGCCTTGAAAAATATAAAAAGTCTAATCAGAACACTTGTTTTACCCAGAAACCGTTAGTAAGGCCTGGCCAGAAGGTTACGAAAGGAGATGTCCTTGCCGATGGCCCTGCCTGCGAACAAGGTGAATTGGCCCTTGGTAAAAATGTGACCATTGCTTTCATGCCCTGGCGTGGCTTTAATTTTGAGGATTCCATCCTTGTAAGTGAGCGTTTACTGCATGACGATGTCTATACATCACTTCATATCGAGGTATTTGAAACAGTTGCCCGCGACACAAAATTGGGGAGAGAGGAAATAACTCGGGACATTCCCAATGTGAGCGAAGAGGCCTTGCGTAACCTTGACGATAGTGGTGTTGTCCGTATTGGTGCTGAAATACAGCCGGGCGATACTCTAGTCGGGAAAGTGACCCCCAAGGGAGAAACCCAGTTGTCCCCGGAGGAAAAGCTCCTGCGGGCGATTTTCGGTGAAAAGGCCGGAGATGTTAAAGATACTTCACTCCGGGTACCTCCCGGTGTTGAAGGTGTCGTTATTGATGCCAAAGTCTTTTCAAGGAAAGGGGTTGAAAAAGACGATCGCGCTTTGGCAATTGAAAAGATTGAGATTGCCCGCCTTGAGCGTGACTTGGAAGATGAAATGAATTGCCTGAAAAAAGGAGTCCAAAGTGGTCTGGCCGACATCCTGGTTGGGTCCATTGTCCAAGATCCATTGATGGACAAAAGCGGCAATGTTCTTGTCGACAAGGGCAAAAAAATAACAGCAACTGCCCTTGAAAAGATGCCATTGAAGGCAATTCGGAAAGTTGCCTTCTCCGGCAAGGAAAAATATGAAGGAGAGATCAACCTGCTTTTTGACAGATTAGATTCCCAAATTCAGCTAGTCAAGGAACAATATGGGGCCCGTATTGCCCGCTTACAGAAAGGCGATGACCTGCCGCCCGGCGTGATCAAGATGGTTAAGGTCTATGTGGCCACCAAGCGAAAGCTCGCGGTTGGGGATAAGATGGCGGGAAGACACGGCAACAAGGGTGTTGTTTCCCGTATTCTTCCGAGGGAAGACATGCCCTATTTTGCCGACGGCACACCGGTTGATATTGTTTTGAATCCCTTGGGCGTGCCCTCACGTATGAACGTGGGGCAGGTTCTTGAAACCCACTTGGGCCTTGCTGCCAAGAGGATTGGTGAGCAGATTCAGAACATGGCGCAAAAACATGAAATAGAATCGGTCAAGAAAAGGTTAAAAGAGATTTTCGCCAAGGATGAATACAACAAACTCACTGAGAATCTATCTGAAGATGATCTTTTAGATATAGCAAGAAAAATGGGTGATGGAGTCCATATGGCCACCCCAGTTTTTGACGGAGCCCGCGAAAGCGAGATACGCAAGCTTCTTGTTGAAGGCGGCGTTGATGAAGTAGGCCAGACTACACTATACGATGGCCTCACAGGCGAGGCGTTTGACAATAAAGTGACGGTAGGCGTGATGTATATGCTGAAACTGCATCATCTGGTTGATAATAAAATCCATGCCCGATCCACAGGCCCGTATTCACTAGTTACTCAGCAACCTCTGGGAGGAAAGGCCCAGTTTGGTGGCCAGCGACTTGGAGAAATGGAAGTTTGGGCCATGGAGGCGTATGGCGCAGCATATACCTTGCAGGAGTTTTTGACTGTGAAGTCTGATGATGTGGTCGGTAGGACAAAAATGTATGAGCGCATAGTAAAAGGCAATAATTTCCTCGAAGCAGGGTTGCCTGAATCATTCCATGTTCTTATCAAGGAGCTCCAGGGACTATGTTTAGATCTTGAGTTGCTCGATGAGTGATGATCGATTTTCGGGGTGGAAAATAAAGTATCAACAGTAATTCAACCGATAAGGGTGAAACCGTGGAAGAACTTTTCAGTTTTTTTACCAAAGAAAAGGCTCCAATTAAATTCAAGACAGTTAGAATCTCTCTGGCGTCTCCGGAAAAAATTCGGGATTGGTCGCATGGTGAGGTCAAAAAACCGGAGACCATAAATTATCGAACCTTTAAACCTGAGCGTGACGGCTTGTTTTGTGCCAAAATTTTCGGTCCGGTGAAGGACTACGAGTGTAATTGCGGAAAATACAAGCGTATGAAGCACCGTGGCGTTGTCTGTGAAAAATGCGGTGTAGAAGTCATTCAGTCTAAAGTGAGACGCGAGCGCCTCGGCCATATCGAGCTTGCCGCACCTGTGGCCCATATTTGGTTTTTGAAAAGCCTGCCGAGTAAAATAGGGAATCTCCTTGATATGACCCTAAAGGAACTGGAAAAGGTCCTCTATTTCGATTCGTATGTGGTTGCCAAGTCTGAGGGAGAGGGCGCGCCGGCAATTGGCACTCTTCTCAATGAAGAGAGTTACCGGCAGGCCAGGGAAGAACATCCGGGCAAGTTTGCCGTAGGCATTGGCGCGGCCGCCATAAAAGATATGTTACGGAATCTTGATCTTAATGAACTCTCACTGAGCCTGCGTAAGGAGATGCGCAAAACCGGCTCCATGGCGAAGCGCACCAAACTTGGCAAAAGACTGAATGTTGTTGAGGCGTTTAAAGACTCTGGCAACCGCCCCGAATGGATGATCCTGGAGGTAATTCCCGTATTGCCGCCGGATCTGCGGCCTTTGGTGCCGTTGGAAGGAGGACGGTTTGCCACCTCTGACTTGAATGATTTATACCGCAGGGTCATAAACCGCAACAACCGCCTGAAAAGACTTCTTGAGCTTGACGCCCCGGAAATTATTATCAGGAACGAAAAGCGCATGCTCCAGGAAGCGGTTGATGTTTTATTCGATAATGGCCGGCGCGGCAAGGTGATCACCGGGCCCAATAAAAGGCCGTTAAAATCCTTGAGCGATATGTTGAAAGGAAAGCAGGGAAGGTTCCGGCAAAATCTCCTTGGTAAACGGGTGGACTACTCCGGCCGTACCGTAATTGTGGTAGGTCCTCATCTGCGGCTCCATCAGTGCGGTCTGCCGAAGCTCATGGCTTTGGAGCTCTTCAAACCTTTTATCTATAACAAACTGGAAAAACTGGGATACGTTACCACCATCAAGAGTGCGCGAAAAATGGTGGAGAGCAGCGCCAAGGAAGTCTGGGACGTGCTTGATGATGTTGTCCGAGAATATCCTGTGATTTTAAACAGGGCTCCAACCCTTCATCGTTTGGGTATGCAAGCTTTTGAGCCTGTCCTTATCGAAGGCAAGGCCATTCAATTACATCCGCTTGTCTGCAGCGCCTTTAACGCCGACTTTGACGGTGACCAGATGGCTGTTCATGTGCCTCTTACCGTGGAAGCACAGATGGAGGCAAGGGTATTGATGATGTCCACCAACAACATTCTTTCCCCAGCCCATGGCGAACCCGTTATTATCCCATCGCAGGATATCGTACTGGGCCTGTATTATATGACAAGGGAAAGGATGATGGCCCAAGGGGAAGGGAAATGCTTTTCTTCTCCAGCAGAGGCCAGAATGGCCTTTGACCATGATGTCATTCATATGCAGGCCAAAATCAAGGTACGCATGGATGGCGCACTCGTTGAAACCACGGTCGGGCGGATTCTGCTTGGAGAGCTGCTGCCTGAAAAAGTACCGTTCAGCATTATTAACAAGGTGTTGAACAAGAAAGAGCTTGCCAAGTTGATCGATTACACCTACCGACACGCCGGCACCAAGGAAACTGTAATTCTGGCCGACCGCTTAAAGGATATGGGATATGAATATGCGACCAGGGCGGCAATATCCATTTCCATTAATGATATGATGATTCCGGTGGGCAAGGAAGACATTCTTAATAATGCCGAGGAGAATGTGCTCGATGTTGAGCAGCAGTGGAACGACGGACTTATTACCGCTGGAGAGAAATATAATAAAGTTGTTGATATCTGGTCACGGGCCACTGATAAAGTTGCCCAGGAAATGATGACGGAAATGAGCGTTGAGTATCAACGCGATGCCAAAAATAAGCTGGTGGAGACGCCAAGTTTTAATCCAATCTTCATCATGGCGGATTCGGGGGCGCGGGGCAGTAAAGACCAGATCCGCCAGCTTGCCGGTATGCGCGGCCTTATGGCCAAACCCTCCGGTGCCATTATTGAGTCACCGATTAAAGCGAATTTCCGTGAAGGATTAAACGTCCTCGAATATTTTATTTCCACGCATGGTGCGCGAAAAGGATTGGCTGATACTGCTTTGAAGACAGCCAATTCCGGATATCTCACCAGGCGTCTTGTTGATGTGGCACAGGATTCAACTATTGTGGAAAATGACTGCGGAACCTTGGATGGCATCGTTGCTGAACCTCTGATAGAGGGCGGCGAGGTCATTCAACAGGTGGGAGATCGGGTCCTGGGTCGAGTTACCCTGGAAGATATCGTCGATCCATTCACGGACGAGGTGCTCATCGATGCGAATCAAGAAATCACTGAAGATCTGGTGGAAAAAGTTGAAAACGCAGGTATTGACCGGGTGCTTATCCGTTCCGTTTTGACCTGCCGCTCTAAACGAGGCGTTTGTGCCATGTGCTATGGCCGCGATCTTGGCAGAGGGCATATGGTAAACAACGGTGAGGCCATAGGTATTATAGCGGCCCAGTCCATTGGTGAACCCGGGACGCAGCTGACCATGCGTACCTTCCATATCGGTGGTACTGCTAGTCGAGCTGTTGAGCAGGCGGAAGTGCGAACCCATCATGGCGGTACCATTAAATACCAGAACCTGCATTATGTTGAAAATGCGGCCGGCAAAAAGGTGGTAATGAACAGGAACGCCGAAATTTCCATCCTTGGCCTCAAGGGCAGGGAACTTGAACGGTATCCCGTAACCTACGGAGCTCTTTTGCATTATGAGGAAGGTTCTGAAGTGGAACCCGATGCGCTTATTTCGGACTGGGACCCGTATACCATTCCCATTGTTTGTGAAATTGGCGGGGTCGTGAAGTTCGGTGACATTCAGGAAGGAATGACAATGCAGGAACGGGTCGATCCCATCACCGGCAAGGCAAGTGCGGTAATAATGCAACCCAAAATGGGACAGTTGAGCCCGCGCATCTCCTTGAAAGATGAAAAAGGGCGTACCATCAAATTGCCGAAGACAGGGTCTCCTGCTCGGTATTCACTGCCGGTGGGCACGTTTATTGCCGTGAGTGAAGGCGATAAGGTTGAGCCTGGCACGATTTTAGGGAAAATCCCCAGGGAGACCACGAAAACCAAGGATATAACCGGTGGTTTGCCAAGGGTTGCCGAGCTGTTTGAAGTACGGAAGCCAAAGGAATACGCCATTATTACCGAGATTGACGGCCGGATAAGTTACGGCAAAGATCTGAAAGGCAAAAAACGTGTAATAGTGACACCTGAGGTCGGTGAATCGAGGGAATATCTGGTCCCGAAGGGAAAACACATCAGTGTCCATGAAGGTGATTATGTCAAGGCCGGTGAGCCGTTGATGGATGGTTCTCCTGATCCGAACGATATTTTACGGGTTCTTGGTGTCAAGGAACTAGCAAAATTCCTTGTAAACGAAATTCAGGAGGTATACCGACTCCAAGGCGTAAAAATCAATGATAAGCATATCGAGGTCATAGTCCGCCAGATGTTGCGCAGAGTCCAGATAACAAATGTTGGCGACAGCACCTTCATGCTCGGAGAACAGGTGGAATGGTGGCGGTTTGCTGAGGAAAATGAAAAAATTATTAAAACCGGCGGCCGTCCTGCCGTGGCTGAGCCTTTATTGCTCGGGGTAACAAAGGCCTCCTTGAGTACTGATAGCTTTATTTCCGCAGCTTCATTCCAGGAAACTACTAAAGTGTTGACCAATGCAGCCATAGCAGGCAAAGTTGATGATTTAAGCGGTCTTAAAGAAAATGTTATTATGGGAAGGCTTGTTCCTGCGGGAACCGGCCTGGAAAGGTACTCAATGGCAAAGGATTAAGATGAAGATTGTCCTTGACAAGGACAGTCGCTTGGATTAAATATTCCGCTTCTTGCGAATAGGGCGGTATGTCTTCACGCAGGATAGAATGAACAGTTTACAAAAAATGATATGGGAGTAAAGATATATGCCAACCATTAATCAATTGGTAAGGCAAGGCCGCAAGAAAGTTATTAAAAGGACCACAACGCCTGCATTGAAGGGTTCTCCCCAGAAGCGGGGCGTATGTGTCCGTGTGTATACTACAACCCCCAAAAAACCCAATTCCGCCTTACGCAAAGTAGCCAGGGTGAGGCTTACCAACGGAATTGAAGTAACTTCCTATATCCCTGGTATCGGCCACAATCTGCAAGAACATTCAGTTGTGTTGATCCGGGGCGGTAGGGTAAAAGACCTTCCAGGGGTCCGTTATCATATTATTCGCGGAACTTTGGACACATTGGGTGTGGCCGACAGGCGACAAGGGCGTTCAAAATATGGCGCAAAGCGTCCTAAATAAGGATTAGGCCTAAGTGGTGATGAGGAGTTTGGTAAATGCCAAGACGTAAAGTAATAAGTAAGAGGCCTATTGAGCCGGATCCACGTTTTAATAGCGCCTTAGCTGCAAAATTTGTTAACGGTCTCATGGAAAGGGGCAAGAAAAATATTGCCCGGAATATTTTTTATGGGGCCATGGATATTCTAGAAAACCGTATCACTGATGCGGATCCATTGACGGTTTTTGAAAAGGCCATGGAAAAAGTAAGGCCACGTGTTGAAGTGAAGTCGCGCCGGGTCGGAGGAGCAACCTATCAAGTTCCGGTTGAAGTTCGCCCTGAACGACGTAATGCTTTGGCAATAAGATGGCTTGTCGGATTTTCCAAAAAACGCTCAGGGAGATCCATGGCTGAAAAACTGGCGGATGAACTATCCGATGCCTATAACAACAGGGGAGCATCGGTAAAAAAACGCGAAGATACGCATAAGATGGCGGAAGCCAACAAAGCTTTTGCCCATTATAGGTGGTAGGCGCATCAAGCGATTGGTTTTCGATTTCCTCAATTGAAAATTGACAATTACTGCAAATTGCTGTAACACAACGCGTTTATTGATTCCAGGGCATCCGACGACAGGTGCCGGGAGAAAATTTGGTGAACGATAACGTCTTATTGAGGATACAAATCAGTCGTGGCTTCGAACGTATCACTTGCGCGATTGCGCAATATAGGAATAATGGCCCATATCGATGCGGGCAAGACCACAACTACGGAAAGGATTTTATATTATACGGGTAGATCCCATAAAATGGGCGAAGTCCATGATGGTACCGCTATCATGGACTGGATGGAGCAGGAGCAGGAGCGCGGCATTACCATTACTTCTGCAGCAACAACCTGCCAATGGAAAGAGTATAAAATCAACATTATAGATACTCCGGGCCATGTTGATTTCACCATTGAGGTGGAACGGTGCCTGAGAGTTTTAGACGGCGCAATTGCCGTTTTTTGTGCGGTAGGAGGGGTTGAGCCCCAATCAGAGACAGTCTGGCATCAGGCTGACCACTATTCAATACCTCGTATCGCATTTATTAATAAAATGGATCGTATCGGCGCCGACTTCTGGCGCTGTATTGATATGATTGGCGATCGTCTGGGCGCCAATCCTCTGCCGATTCAGATACCCGTCGGCAGCGAAGACACATTCCAGGGTGTTATAGACCTTATCCAAGAAAGGATGTTGGTCTTTGACGAGGAATCCCAGGGATTACAATTTTCTTATATTGATATTCCAGACGAGTTCATAGAAAAATCAACGGCTGCACGAATGGCTCTTATCGAGAAGCTGGCCGACTTCGATGAAAGGGTCATGGAAAAATATCTGGAAGAACAACCAGTGGCAGTTGAAGAGATTGTCCAAGCGATAAGGGAAGCTACCCTGAAATTGGCGATCACCCCGGTGCTGTGTGGTACTGCATTACGTAATAAAGGTGTCCAGCCCCTTCTTGACGCCATTGTAGAGTATCTGCCGTCACCTGTTGACGTTCCCGCTATTAAAGGAGAAAACAGCAAGGGGGAAATTGAGGTCAGACAGTCCAGCGACAAAGAAAAATTTTGTGCACTGGCCTTTAAACTCACTTCTGACCCCTTTGTTGACAATCTTGCTTATGTCCGGGTGTATTCGGGCGTGCTGAAAACCGGTAGCAAGGTTTACAATCCGGCAAAGCGCAAACAGGAAAAAATTGGCAGGATTATGAAGATGCACGCCAATAAGCGCCAGGATGTAAACGAAATTGGCGCCGGCGATATCGCAGCTGTGGTCGGTTTGCGTTTCACCACCACCGGCGATACTCTCTGTGAAATGGGAGATACCATTCGGCTTGAAACCATGGATTTCCCTGAGCCGGTCATTAGCATCGCCATTGAACCGAAAGGCAAGGCCGATGAGGAGAAATTGCGGGACAGTCTCGAGAAAATAGCCATGGAAGATCCATCCTTTCATGTGGCCATAGACGAAGACACCGGCCAGACCATTATCTCAGGGATGGGCGAACTCCATCTTGATATTATTATTGATCGGCTGTTGCGCGAGTTTAAAGCCGGGGCGAATATTGGTAAGCCCCAAGTGGCGTATAAGGAATCCATTGAAAAAAAGGTCAGAGCGGATGCCGAGTTTGTCCAGCAGACCGGCGGCAAACAACAATCTGCCCATGTCTGGCTTGAATTTGCTCCCCATGAACGAGGGGCCGGTTTTACTTTTGAAAACAAATTGCCGGAGAAGCGTATCCCCCAAGTCTTTATTGATTCCATAGTACGGGGGGTGGAAAGCAGCTTAAATTCCGGCGCTTTGATCGGTTCACCGGTTGTTGATATCCAGGTAAGCCTGGTTGAAGTGAGTTCGTTGGAAGACGACGCCACTGAACAGGCATTCGGTGTTGCCGCCGCCATGACAGTCACCAAGGGAATCGCTGCGGCGAATCCCATAATGCTCGAGCCTGTTATGGACCTTGAAATTGTATTGCCCGAAACCTATCTTGGCGACGTTATAGCAGACCTGAACATGAGACGCGCCAAAATATTCGGTATGGACAGCAGGGGCAAAAACCTTCAGGTAATACACGCCCATGTCCCTTTGGCAGAAATGTTCGGGTATTCAACCGATTTACGCTCAGCCTCACAGGGGCGGGCAATTTTTACCATGCAGTTCTTTTCATATGATAAGGTTCCGGAAAATATTTCTGAACATATCGTAAAGAAGGTAAGAGGTTTGATTTAGAAATAAAATCCAGATTAGGAAAGAGAGGGTAGACCGATGGCAAAGGAGAAATTTCAAAGAACAAAGCCGCATGTGAACATAGGAACGATAGGCCACATCGACCACGGGAAAACAACGCTGACCGCAGCGATCACC
>CALZHT010000073.1 GCA_945787445.1 uncultured Desulfobulbaceae bacterium | reverse complement strand
CGGTTGAGAAAGGTTTTGGCTTCGTAAAAATAATAGGCTGCATTATTTCCAGGATTGCTGCGCATGAACCGCAGGCCAAAATGGCCGGCGATGTTCAAGGTTTGTCTTGTTTTTCTAGCTTTTTGCATCTCCTGCAAAGCATTCGCTAATAACCGATGGTCCTCCAGGCAGGTATCAGCATGCAGAAATAACAACTCAGAACTGGCAGCTGCCTGAGCCCCCTGGTTCTGTTGATGCCCGCGCCCGGCGTTGGTTTGTAATAACGTTAATGAAACAGCATTTTTTTGTGAAAATTCCAGGCACTGGTCTGTTGTAGAATCCGCACTTCCGCCATCCACCACAATTATTTCCAGGCATAAACCTTGTTGGGCGGCCAGTTCTTTTAAGAGCCCCGGTAAAGATTGGTCTTCGTTGAGAGTAGGGATAATGACGGACAAATCAGGCGCTGGATTGCTCATAATTGTCTACAGATCACTCGCAACAATGATCTGCCAATATTTATGGTCATGCAGTGTTATCAACTTGAATCGCTCAATTTAGGATATGTTATGGTCATGGGATTGGTAAATTCAGTATCGGACCGCACCTGCCTTTACCTTGGCTGCCCGAGCCTTGTCTAGCTCACCCATTAAGCGGTATCCCTCTGCGGCCAGTTCCCAACATGGTCCCTGGAGGGGGTGGGATGGGGTAAGCAGTGCAATGGCCTTGAGGGAAAACTGCACTGCCTGTTGACTTTGGCCTTGGGCAAGCTTTGCCTGCGCCATGGCATACCATGGCTCCGGGTTACGGGGCTGGATGCGGATTGCTCGTTCTAGAGCGGCTTCGGCCTGTGCCGCCTGGCCGGCTGCAAGCAGGTGACGACCTTCCTCAATTAGGGCGCCGGCAGCCTGGTCGGCTCCGACCTGCGCAGGTGGCTGGACCGGGTGCCGAGCACAGCCGAAGAGAGTTGCTCCTGCCGTGATTGCCGCTCCAAGTATTATGGTGAGCAGGATATGGAATTTCTTCGCCCGTGGAAATCTCATTGGTTTCAGGATAATCATAACAAACATCAATGGAACAAATCCTTTATTCTGTCAAGCAGGGAGCTGCCTTTATCTTCGTCTTTCTGCGCCGGCTGGACCGGGTCAACAAGCTCGACCGGAACACTTTCCGGCAGAAATGGCAACACCACATAGTCCCATGGTTCAGCCTCATGTTCATCGTAGCGTGATGATTTGACTTTCTTCCATTGGATATCAGGAGGGGGCAGTAAATCCAAGGGCTGCGTGGAAGCAACGTTCATAAGCCGGCCCCAGACCGGTAAGGCATCAGTGGCACCGGTCAAACCTTGGGCCTGATTGTCGTCTCGACCGACCCAGATCACAGCCAGACGGTCGCCGGTGAATCCGGCAAACCAACTGTCTCGTCCCTTGTCCGAGGTCCCTGTTTTGCCTGCCACCTTCAGGTCCGGCGGCAAAAACCTGGCAAGCTTCTTGCCGGTTCCTGTGAGTACTGCATGCTGCAGGGCGGTATTGACCAGGAAGACATGCGCCGGATCAACACGCTGCTCAATTGTGACTGGGTACCGCTTAAGTTGCTTATTGTCGGCATCAAGCACAGTGCGGATGGTGCGGAGAGGCGCATAAAATCCGCCATTGGCAAGGATCTGATACATCTGCGCCACTTCAAGAGGTGTCATGCTTATGGCGCCAAGGACCATGGAGGGATAGGGCTGGATTTTTTTTGTCACTCCCAATTGTTTTAAAGTCGCGATGACCTTGTCAAGGCCGATGTCCATGCCCATATGGATGGTAGCCAGGTTGTATGACTGGGAAAGAGCTCTGAAAAGAGGGATTGTGCCGTGTTCGTGGCGATTAAAGTTTTCCGGCTGCCACGTAGTGCCATCCGGATTGGTCAATTCCACCGCGGTGTCCTGGAGGGGAGTTGCCAGGGTATAACCCTGCCGGAGCGCAGTAAGATAAACGGCTGGCTTAACCAGCGATCCTATTGGACGCAAGGCGTCCAGTGCTCGATTGAAGCCTGCAAATCCGGCCCGCCGGTCGCCGGCCATGGCTTGAATCTCTCCGTGGTCGCGGCTGGCAACTACAACTGCTGCCTGCAGCTCTTCTTTCCCTATGGTCTCTTCCGAATCGGACAACGTTCTATCGAGCGCTTCTTCAAGCCGTCTCTGCACCATGGGATCAAAGGAAGTGAGAATCTTGATCCCGCTGCTGGTGAGATCCTTCTCATGGTAGTCCATGGCCAGTTGCCGCTTTACCAGGTCGAGAAAAGAGGGGAAACGGTTGATACCTGAAGTGAGGTCGGCTGCCTTGCTTTCCGGTGCCGCCAGCGCCAGCATTCTTTCCTCCTGGCTAATCAGACCATGTTGTTTCATGACCTTGAGGATAACCGCACGTCGTTCTTGGCTGCGCTTGAGGTGCAGCCAAGGATTGTAGTATGAGGGCCCTTTTACCAGGCCGACCAGCAGAGCAATCTGTCCAGGCGTCAGGTTCTCCAGGTCGCGACGAAAATAGAAGTGACTTGCCAGGGCAAAGCCGTGAATGGCGCGGTTCCCGTCCTGGCCGAGATACACCTCGTTTGCGTAAGCGGTCAATATCTCTTCCTTGTCGTAATGAAGCTCAAGAAGCATAGCCATTGCTGCTTCGTTCATTTTACGCAGCAGGGTTCGTCTGTTGTGGAGGAAAAAATTTTTTACCAATTGCTGGGTGATGGTACTGCCGCCCTGGACGATTCTTCCGGCCCGGATATTGGTCCACATGGCACGGACGATTGCCTTAAAATCTATGCCGACATGGCTATAGAATTTATTGTCTTCAACTGCTATCAGGGTTTCTCGCAACAGGTCGGGAATCTCCTCATGGCTCAGGAGTATCCTGTCTTCAAAGAGTATGGGGTGAAAGCTGCCGATCTGGGCAGGATCGAGCCGGACAAGAGGGAGGGAATCGCCTGTTCCTGTAGCGGTAATTTTCTTCAGCTGTCCCTCTTCGAAAGCCAGCAAAATATCATGACCTGGCTCCTGACTATCGCCGAAGTTAAATGGTCGGCTGCGCAAATGAATGAACAGACCGTTCCGGTCATAGCTGCCGGGATTACTGGCCGGAATCTCCAACCGGTAGCCGGCAAGCAGTAATTCTTCTTCGAGTTGATCCGGGGTCAGCATCAATCCCGGATAAAGTTCAAGCGGGCGCGCATAGATCCTGGCAGGGATGTCCCAGCGTCGGCCTTCGAATTTGTCAAGGATGGTTTGGTTCAGCTTAAAGAGATAGAGACAGATGAGGATGGTGACCAGACCTGCCAAACAGACCAAAAGCCATACCAACCGCCGCCAATTACTCGTGACCATATATTTTATTTGCCAATATGAACGCCTGAAATGGATTCCCATGGTGTACTGAACACGATTAGCGAGCGCATTCCCCGCAACTTGCTGCGGGGTTAGCGAGCGCATGTAAATTAGTAAAAAAGTACCTTACGTACGGAGATTCCCCGCGGGTTACACTTCGCGTGCGCAATCGGCCGCGGGGAGCTTCAATTTACCTTTAACCGGCATTGTTTTTGGGGAAGCATGGAATCAAATTGTAATTTTTTCCCTTTGTAAGAAATTCCCGTAAATTTCCATTTTATACTATCCCAAGTCCTCAATTCAAACGAAACAGATTTATACCAAGTCGCCTGCAAATGCAAACCTTGTTGGCTACCTGGTTATCATTTCAATTGAACACGATCAGCGAGGGCATTCACCGCAACTTGCTGCGTGGTTAGCGAGCGCATGTAAAATAGTAAAAAAGCACCTTGCGTACGGAGATTCCCTGCGGGTTACGCTTTGCGTGCGCAATCGGCCGCGGGGAGCTTCAATTTCTATAGGAGGTTGACGAATAAATGGTGGGGAATTGGTAATAAAGGCTTAAACGACGTAACCAATTTAAATGATTCTATTGTTTTTAAAAGGTTTTGGTCTGAATTTTTTATTACCCTTGACCCAGTAAGATTTCAAAGGCCTTTATCCAGTCGCGGTAGTCAACGACGTAATTGAAGCCGCACACTGTCTGGACATTCCGGTCGGTAAGTAGTTTGAAGAGATGGTGGCCCCCTTCTCTCGTAACCGAGCCTGGACCGTATGGATTGAAAACCATGCCGTCCTTACGGAGAAAGACATAGTCACAAACAAAGAGCACATCCCCGTAAAAATAGAAGGTAAATCCCCGGGTGTGGCCGTTTATATGAAACGCTTCTATTCCCTTGAGCATATGATCGTGTTCAAAGGTTTCATCAAAATAAAAGCCGCGGCATAAATCTTCAGCAGCGTCCAGTTTGTGGATACGAATCCATGACGAAAAATGGTCCTGATAGAGATTGGAGGCCCCCAGGAAATGGTGGTGGGTAAAAGTGATGATATCCGGCGCTTCAAGGTTGCTGTCAAAAGATGATGGACAGTCAATCCATACAATCTTTCCCGCGGTTTTCACCCGAAAGGCGGCATGCTCAAGTCCCAGCGCGGGAACCGAATTGAGGCGCGTCACCTTCTGGTTTACCGGCGTGCTTTCAACGCGGTATCTGGCCGAACACTCCTCAGCAGTGATGAAATTTTCCCTTGCTGCGCCGCAAAAGGGGCAGACATCCGGGTAATATCCGACCATGTTATATCCGCAGACAGTACATACATATTGTTCATTTCCCAAAGCTTTGCCTCATAAGTATTTATGCAACATTCAAATCACCCTCAAGCGGTCAGGGCCTTTTTCATATTGGCAAAGTGTTCGCCGGCAGACTCAAAAACCACAATTTCAATGAGTTTCTGGGTGGTGATATCACCGCCGACAATGGCTAGATAGCCGGTGCGGTCAAGTTCATCATCACTCAAACCGGTCACAAAGTCCACAAATGCAGCTCCGTCTTTGTGCAGAACCGCCAATACCTCATCCTTTGTGCAGTCCGAATGTTCCCGGGCATGCTGGTTGGCCATCTCATTGAGCTGGTTTTCGGTGAGTTCCGGAAGTTTATCGCTGTTTATGATCATCTTCGCCAGTTGCATAATATCATAGTGGCCTGCACCGATATGACGGGCCGTCACCCCTACGCTCCACTCCTCCCAGGATAATACTTTTTCCCAATCCATTTGGGAGCAGTTCTCAACAAACCTTATAACGTCGTTGTTAAAAACATTCAGCCGCTGGGCCAAATCGTGTGATCGCTCACTCATATGCCACCTCCTGCTTCATGTTTCCCTTTCCTGAAGGTTGCCAATAGGGATAATGGAGAAGAATCAAGCGATCCCCATAAATCACCGTATCTCTAAAATAAAGAATATGCATACTAGAGATGATGTCAACGATCAAATTGGTCATGATCACTGGGCGCTTTATGGTTATATTTCTTGATAGTTAAAAACCCATGAAAAAAAATCGCCACACCATTTCTCCAGCAATCTGTGTCCTTCAGCCGATTTAAATGGTTTAATGAGGTATAAAAAGTTGGAATGATTTGAACATGCATAGAGAAGTGCACCCAAGAGCACTTCCTTCGGGCGCATTCCCCGTAGGTTACTCACTTAGAATATGTGCGCAAGCGGTCGCGGGGAGCTAAAAAATTTTTTGGAGGTAAATAGCTCCACTATTTTTATGTACTGATAGTGAGACCGCGGCGGAGGTAGGTCGGAATGTCCAGATACTTTTCCAGGGAAACCGTCCCCTTGGCAGCCATTGCTTCGTGCATCGCTTTTTCCAGGGTCATATTTTTTTCAGCCCAGCGGGAATTGCACATATAGCTGGAGCATATATTACCGGACATTGCTAAATTCTGTATCCATGTATTGTCCGGAGGCTCGACCAATGCATTCTCTTCATTAGAATTCCGGCAGGCGGTAATACTCTTTCTCATTCTCTGGCCTCTATTTTTCCACATGGCAATTTCTCCTTAGCTGTTTCGGTTTTTATTCTTATTGTGTTATCGTATCAAACGACCTGGGACAAATGATGTCCTACCTGAATTTTTTCTATAGGAAGGAGAAAAAATGTCCAAAGACAAGACCCAGTTGCTCCGTCTGATCTTTATCGACCGGAAGATCAGAGACGGCATGAAGAAAGGGAAGCTGGCCAACTGCAGCACAATGGCAGCGGGATATGAAGTGAGCACCAAGAGTATTTGGCGCGATATTGATTATCTGAAGAACCAGCAGAACGCACCCATCGAATACGACCCGAAAAAACGAGGCTATTATTATACGGAAGAAAAGTATGCACTGCCGGCCATCCATATTAGTGAGAGCGACCTGTTTGCCATCTGCATCGCGGAAAAAGCCTTGAAGCAGCATGAAAATACACCGATCTATAAGAAGCTTGTTTCGGTTTTTCAGAAAATCGAGCAGTCGCTGCCGGACCGGATCACGGTTGATCCATCCTGGATCGACCAGCGGCTTTCGGTCATCCGGGACCGCTCTACTAGAATAGATCCGCTGGTTTGGGATACGGTGGCCAGTGGGCTTCATAAAAATAGAGTATTGCGCATACAATATCAGAAACCAGGTGATCACTTCCCTACGGAACGGGAGGTGGCCCCGTATCATGTTGCCAGTTTCCAGGGCGAATGGTACCTAGCCGGCCACTGTCATCTGCGCAAGAAAGTGTTGACCTTTGCCATTTCACGGATAAGGGAAGCACGCATTCTTAAGGAACAATTCGAAATTCCGGCTGATTTTGATCTTTCGCGATTTTCAGAAAATCGTTTTGGGATTTTCAACGGCACCGAGCAACAGAGCGTGAAAATCCGCTTTAACCGTAAGACTGCTCCCTATATTCGAGAAAGGGAATGGCATCCGCATCAGGAAATCAGCGAAAACAAGGATGGCAGCCTAGTATTGGCCTTTCCGGCTGATCATTTATTCGAGGTCAAACAGTGGATCTTGTCTTGGGGCAGGGGTGCGGAAGTGATGGCACCTGAGACTCTTGTCAGAGAAGTCAAGGAAGAATTGTCTGGGATGAGGCAGGTGTATGGAATGCTGAATTGAGGATTGTGAATTGTGATGAAATCGTAAAAAGTCTTTTTGTACCACAGAGGACACGGAGTTCACAGAGGTAACTGCTTGAAAGTATAAAGTTTTACTCTGTGCACTCTGTGTCCTCTGTGGTGAATTTATAGTTTTTGCGAGTGTTTCAAATATTAAAAAAACTAAAAAGAATGCAAAATAATTCTAGATCCCAAATTCCCAATTCCAATTTATGGTACGCGTATATTGTGCTGTGCAATGATCGCACTCTGTATACCGGTATTGCCAAGGATCTAGAGAAACGTATAGAGTCCCATAATGCAGGTAATGGGGCGAAATACACCCGGTCACGTCGGCCGGTCCGCCTGGTTTATCTTGAAGAGTTTTTTTCCAGGTCTGAAGCTGCCAAGCGTGAATACCAGCTCAAGCAAATGGACAAGGCTGGTAAACAGAAACTGATTCTGGCAAGAGGGATTAAAAATAATAGGCAAGGGTGATTTCTACAAAATCATCGTCCCGCATACTGCTGAGAAAGTCATCTTCCGGTTGGTCAATAAATGCCCATATTTCGAGAAAAAGCCTGAGGTTGTTGCCAAATCTTCTGGACCCCTCCACGCGGATTACCCGGGCGCGGCTGTCCAGATCCTGACCGAATCCTGCCAATAGTTCCGAGCTTGCCGCATCGTTGACGGCAAGACGCAAACCCAGTATAAGGTCGTTTTCAAAGGCGGTTGCAGCATCGTCTCCACGTTCGTCATAGGCCCATTCGCCAAGCAGCCCCAGATCCGCAGAGGTTTCAAAAACAGCGGTTAGGGTGTATTCAAAGCCCCCTATCATTGCCAGAAAGTCATCCCCTTGTCCGCGCCGATGAATGGCTTCCAGTTTCCATAGCCAATCTCCGGCAACGGCTTGCAGATCAAGGCCATTCTGATTGATAAGTTCATAGAACGGGATAAGCTCCGGCTGCCCGTTGCTACTCAAAGTGGGGATAAGGGTGGGATCGCGGCCGGTGCCGTTAAAGTGATAGAATCCGAAATCGATGTCGCCGATGGTGTGGCTATAACGAGCTGCAAGATCAATATGGTGTTCTTTATCTTCGTGGCCATAGACGGCGTTGTCCGTATCCACTACCAGGGCCGACCGCAATCTCCCTTTGCGGCCCGGAAAGGTCCGCTCCCGGAACCATGGCAGAGCAAAGAGATCAAGAGTTCCCCTCTGGCTTGGGATGGAAAGCTGGATCATAGTTTGGCCGAGTTTGTCCTCGCCGTCGATGGACTCCACCAGATCGGTCTGATTGATGATGTCCACCAGATGTAAGAATTCCGTCACGCCCCAGAACACCTTGCCAATGCCGAAACGCACTTCAAAGCGGTCCTGCAACCAAAGGAGGTTCAATTCGCGAACATCGAAATGGGTCCGTTCATCGTCTGTGGCATCCAGTCTGGCAATGGGAACAAAGGTGAAGCTCGAGCCATTGCGCCATTCATGAAAATACTCCGGCTGGAAAGCTATTGATCCGCTCTGCCTTTCCTGCCCGTCAAATTGTCCTTCATGGATGAAGAACCAGCCTTCAAGCTCAATAAAGCCTGAGAGTTCATGGCAAATTGCAGCCTGATGAGATCCCCACGAGAGGAAAAGCATAAGGGAGGCAACCAGGGGCTTCATCGGATTCTCTTCAAGCTGTTCTTGTTGAAATCACGGTCGGAGAGCCCGGTCTGAAATTGATAATCCGACCAGTATAGATCGGTGCTTTTGCCGTTCTGGTGATTGACCATGTGCATTTCATCGGCGCGCCAGTGTTTTTGCAGATATTTTTGATATCCCTTGAACGTAAGGGTTTTGAGCAACGAATTTTTCCGGTCGTAATATTCAATTTTGAAGGGGCGGTATTCTTTTTTATCCATCCAGGAGACCTGGCGAGTATAGCCTGAATTTTTTTTGTCCACCGGATAGCGTTCAGAGACAAAATATTCCGCGCCTTCATATATTTCATCGCGGATCCATTTGTAGGTATATTTCTCCACTTCCTGACTGGCTATGTCCTCATAGGAAAATTCACTGCCCATGAACGAGCCTGATTTATTGCGGGAGCTGATCCGTTTCACCCTTTTCAAGGCCGGCAGGTAGAGCCAGCGATCGTCATCTTTGTGCTTGTGAGAAAAGGTGAGGAAAGCGGTGCCCTTGACATCTTTTGGATTGTCGAAAATTGCCAGCGATTTGTCGCCGTCACCTTCCACTTCCAAGGCACGGATCCTGATGTCGCGTGAACTCTCTTCACCGTGTCTGTTTCTAAGAATCATCTTCATGTTGGAAGTGGAATCGCCGAATCCGGAATCACGTTTCTCCGCTTCCAGGGCAATGACAAGCCCTTTTTCTTCCGGAGTCTCGGCCAAGGCCGTGATCGGCAAGAGGATCGCAGTCAAAATGACCAGGATGATCAGTCTATTCATCTGTTCTCTCCAATTGTAAAAGCAGGGTGGGTAAAAATAAAAAATCCAGGGCCAGGGCAAAGACGATGGTTATCGAGGTCATGAGCCCCGAGTTGGCATTCATTTTAAAACCGGACAAGGCAAGGACCATGAATCCGGCTACCAGGATAATCGTGGTAACCCATAAAGCAGTGCCCACGGTATGATAGGCGTAGCGCACCGCCTCCTGCGGAGATGCTTGCAGCTGCCGCCGGGCCACCAGATATTTATTGAGAAAGTGCACGGTATCATCAACAATGATGCCCAAAGTCATGGCCGCGATCACCGAAATCACCAGTCCCACCTGCCCGACAAGAATTCCCCATAATCCGAACGACATGAACGCAGGAGCGAGATTCGGCACCAGACTGACCATGCCCACCTTAAAACTTCGCAAGGCAAAGATAAGGATGATCGATATCAGGCCCAGGGCGCCGAAGGAGGCGCCCAGCATGCTTTCGATGTTGCGCTTTGATATGTGGGCGAACATGATCGAAAGGCCGGTGCCGTAAGTCAACAATTCCGGCGCGTTTTTCTGCAGCCAGCCCCGAGCCCTGTCGTCCATTTCCCGTAAGCTTATGGCGGTCATATTTTTCAGGAAGACAACCATGCGAATGGCGGATTTATCCACATTTATTCTATTGTTCAGGTCAAGACCGAAGGGCAGGGACATTTCATAGAGGAGCAGATATTGGGCAATGAGATTGCGCTGATCAGGGATCCGGTAAAAGGCGGGATCGTCTGCATGCATATTCTTGTTTAATCGTTTAATGGTGTCGGTGTGGGTATTGACATGGGTGACATCGGGCTGCTCTCTGTACCAATTCGTAAAAGCCTCCGCTTTTTTGAGAAATAGCGGATCATTTATGCCGCTTGATTCTCCGGAATCGAGGATGTATTCAATGGCATTGAATCCGGTCAGGTTTTCCTCGGTAAAATCCGTGGCCCTGCGGAAGTCGTAACGGTGATCAAAATACTTAATAAAGTCGTCATTGAGTTGGATTTGAAATACACCGACAACCAGAACACAAATTAAAGCCAAGGTTCCCCAGAAAAACGCATTGCGCCAGTTGATGACAAAACTGGCAAGCGCGTCGCAGGGCAATTTTTCATGGGCCGGTCTCGGTTTTATTTTTACCGGAAGAACACTCATCAAGGCAGGAAGGAAAAATATAGAATAGACAAATGCGGAAGCCACACCAATGGCAACAGTGTTTCCCAAGGTGCGGAAGGGCGGGGCATCCGAGAAATTCATGGTCAAAAAGCCCACCGCCGTAGTCACGCTGGTGATAAGCACCGGCCGGAAATTGATTTTTAACGATTCAATGATTGCATCCTGTTTCTTTTGGCCCTGTCGCATGTGATAAAACATGGTGATAAGGATGTGGATACTGTCCGCCACCGCCAGAGTAAGGATGATGGTCGGGGCATTGACCGATGAGGGATCAAGGGTGAATCCAAGCCAGCCGGAAAATCCCAGGCCGGTCAGCATGGCAAACACGATAACGAAAAAGGTGGCAATAGTTCCCGAGATGGAGCGCAGGGTCAGGGCCATGATGACCAACAAGACCAGGAACATGATCGGCACCAGAGTGGTCATGTCGTCTTTGCTGGCTTCGCCGAAGGCGTTATCGATCATCAGGCCGCCGGTAAGATAAACGTCTATACCGGGGTGATTTTCAGTGAAATTTTCCGCCATCTTACGAGCAGCCGCCGCAATAATCGGGGTTTCTTCCAGGGACTTGCCCGGTTTTTCCAGCATGACGTTGATGCCTGCCACATGCCCGGTTGGAGAAATGAGGCGACTTACCAGCACCGGCTCGGTCAGGGCGATGGCCTTTATTTCTTTGAGATCTGATTCTGACAGATTCGTATCATCAGCCACCAGATCTTCGACAATGAGGTCATCCTGTTCAGCCCTGGTGTGCTGAAAGTTTGTGATGGAATCAACCCGAACGGCGAAAGGCAATTGCCAGCATACTTCAGTTAGTTCCTTGATCGCTTCGAGTGTTTTTGGGGTAAAAACGTTACCATCTTCAGGGGCAAGGACAAAAAGGACGCCTTCTTCTTTGGAAAAGATGTTTTCCAGGGCTTCCAGGGCCTGAAGCTGTGGATTTTCCTCGCTGAAATAAATCCGGGAGTCGTTTGTGAAGGTAAGGCGCGGGATGCCGCTTGCTGCAACGGCCACTGCAAGGATGGCAGAGATCAGGATCCACCAGCGGTATTTGAGCACCCATTTTCCCAAACCGTTTTCAAGCCGGGTCATGACTCACCATTAATCCTAAGGAATCCATGCAATTATCGAACATTTTGAAAGATGCCCACATTATCAAACAAATTACTTTTTACTGAACAGACACAATACCGTCTGCTAGTGAATTATCAACAAAATATTCATAATTGATAGCGTAAAACGATTAAGAGAATCGATCCTTGCGGGAAAGAGACGGATATGTTGAGGGTTATTGGAACGAGCAAAATCACCTGAGATTCGAGAAACGCAGCTGCTTGACTTTCACAACCCGTTATGCATGTATTAATGGTGAACTGTACAGGAGAAATTCGGCATTACAAGAAGCAGGATAGGCATGGCATCATTATACAGAATTATTTTTATAATAATCTGATGCTGAATGACCCGTATATATACACGGCGACATAAGTCCGAGGCGCCCAGCCAGGCGAGGAACGAGCGAGGAGCCGGCGGAACAGCCTGGTAGCGCTGTGAGCAGGCACCGCAGCAAGTGACGAAGCATGATGGGATGCATCGAACTTATGTCGCTGTCTATAACTCTTGAGGATATGGCCATGGAAACAAGAACATTTGATGCCCTCCAGGTGGAGGAGACTCCAGACAACAAATTCATCCGGAAAATTGTGACAAGAATCACAGCGGATTTGCCGGCAGGCGAGGTGCTGGTCAGGGTGCATTATTCTTCCTTGAACCATAAGGATGCCCTGTCCGCCATAGGCAACCGCGGAGTTACCCGGAGGTATCCCCACACGCCGGGGATCGATGCCGCCGGTGTGGTGGCGGAAAGCACCCATGCAGGATTTCAGCCGGGCTCTGAAGTGATTGTCCACTGCTACGATTTAGGTATGAACACTCCCGGCGGATTCGGCGAGTACATCCGGGTACCTGCCGCCTGGGTTCTCCCTTGTCCGCAGGGGATGACGACCAAAGAGAGCATGATTTACGGTACTGCCGGGTTTACCGCTGCCCTCTCTGTCGAGCGGCTCCTCAATTATGGTGTGAAACCCGAACAGGGCCGGGTCCTGGTCAGCGGCGCCACCGGCGGCGTGGGCAGCGTAGCAGTGGCATTGCTCGCCCGCCAGGGTTTTTCAGTCACCGCAGGGAGCGGCAAAGCAGACCAGCACGATTATTTAAAAAACCTGGGCGCTGACCACATTATCTCAAGGGAAGATGCTGTTGATACCAAGAACCGGGCCTTGATGAAGGAGCAATGGGCCGGTGTCGTTGATACGGTGGGCGGACCGATTCTGGCCACGGCCCTGAAGAGCACGAAATACGGCGGAGCTGTGACATGCTGCGGTAATGTTGCTTCTCCAAATCTGGAGTTGACCGTGTACCCTTTTATTCTCCGCGGTGTTGCCCTGCTGGGCATTGATGCCGCCGAATGTTCCATGGAGATCAGAAAACAGGTCTGGGAAAAGCTGGCCGGACCATGGAAAATTGATACTCTCGAAGGACTGGCCAGAATCATTACATTGGCCGAGCTGGATCACAATATCGAATTGATGCTGCAAGGCCGGCTTAAAGGGCGGGTGGTTCTCAGACATGGCGCAGTTTCAGAGTCCTTGTGAGGTGTTCTGAGGGTGAAAGAGGATCGACTATGGTACACTGGAGTTGAGCCAAAAGGAATATAAAAGCAGGTCGATTGTTTAGGGATTTAGCCAAAAGTATGAAATAGTATGAATAAAATCAAAAGCAAAAAACAATCCATGACAGAGATAGAGGAACAACTCAATCGAAACTATTGGATTCAGAAAACCATCAGCTCGGTATTGAAGATCTCCCTGGAGCCCATCTCACTCAAAGAGCAGGTGGAAAAGACCCTTGATTTGATTCTGTCGATTCCCTGGCTTTCCCTGGAATCCAAGGGTTGCATATTTCTTGCGGATGAAGATCATCCTACCTTGAATTTGACAGCACAACGGGGATTATCCGAAGCATTGCTGACTTCCTGCGCAAAGGTATCTTTTGGCCATTGTCTTTGCGGGCGGGCCGCCTCCACCGGAAAAGTAGTTTTTGCAGACCGCTTGGATAAGCGGCACGAGACCCGCTATGAGGGTATTCATGAGCATGGGCATTATTGCATCCCCATTAAGGTCGGAAAGCGGCTGCTCGGAGTGATCAATACCTATATTCACCCAGGGCACAAAAGAGATAAAATTGAAGTGGATTTCCTCAAGGCCATTGCCAATACCCTGGCCAGCGTTATAGAAAGGAAACGGGCTGAAAATGCTCTTCAGAAGGCAAAGGCGGAACTGGAGGTCACTGTCGAAAATCTCAAGCTTTCCTTAGAGCCCATATCTCTTAAAAAACAGATGCAACGCACCCTCGACTTGATTCTGTCGATCCCCTGGCTCTCGCTAGAATCCAAAGGCTGTATTTTTCTCGTTGGTAAGGATGGCCAAACCCTTGATATGATAGCGCATCGAGGAATTTCCGAATCATTGCTCGCCTCCTGTGCCCAAGTGCCATTCGGACATTGTCTTTGCGGCCGGGCCGCCTCCACCCGAAAACTGGTTTTTGCCAACCACTTGGACAAACGGCATGAAACCCGTTATGAGGGAATTCATGAACATGGGCACTATTGCATACCTATAAAGTCGGGTAAACGGCTTCTGGGTGTGATCAATATGTATATCACGAAAAATCACAAAAGAAACAAAACTGAAGAAGATTTTTTGCGTTCTATTGCCAATACTCTCGCAGGGGTTATTGAAAGAAAACGGGCCGAGGAGGCACTTCAGAAGGCAAAAGACGAACTGGAGGTTATCGTCAGAAAACGAACTAACAAATTGAAGCAACTGCACCGACAGAACAAACTCATTCTCGATGCAGTTGCAGAAGGTATTTGCGGGGTAGACCAACAGGGGATAATCACCTTTATCAACCCGGCGGTTATCAGTCTCACCGGATACGAGCCGGATGACCTTGTTGGGGGGAGTTATCATGATATTCTGCACTATACAAAAGCCTATGGGACCTTGCATTCTCGTGAGAATTGCCCTGTCCATGACACAATAGCATCCGGAAAAACCCACTCGGTGATCAATGAGGAATATAGAAGAAAGGACGGCACATCGTTTCCGGTTGAGTATGAAAGCACCCCGATATGGGAGAAAGGAGGTATTGTTGGCGCGGTTATTACCTTCAGGGATATCACCCAGCGCCGCGAGGCAGAGGAGGAAGTCAAGCGGAGCCTTGATATGTTGGGCAAAGCTTTGCATGGAACAGTCGATGCCTTATCGATTACTTCGGAAACCAGAGATCCTTATACAGCAGGCCATCAGCGGCGAGTAGCGCAGCTGGCTTGTGCTATTGCCCAAAGAATGGGCCTTGGTCAGGAGTCGGTCGAGGGCATTCGAGTGGCAGCGCTTCTGCACGATATAGGCAAAATCTATGTTCCGGCCGAATTTCTCTCCAAACCTGGCCAGTTGTCCGATATTGAACATGACCTCTTGGAGACCCATCCTCAAGTGGGATATGAAATATTAAAGAACATAGATTTTACCTGGCCCGTGGCTGAAATCGTTCTGCAACATCACGAAAAAATTGATGGATCAGGATATCCGCAGGGACTTGCCGGCAAAGAGATTTTGCTGGAAGCCAGGATTTTAGCGGTTGCCGACACCACGGAAGCAATGGCTTCTCACCGGCCGTACCGACCATCTCTGGGTATAAAAAAGGCGCTGAAAGAAATATCACAGCATAAGGGCACATTATATGATTCCGATGTTGTGAATATTTGTGTGCAACTTTTCTCTGAAAAAATATTTAAATTCGACCCAGTTGAATCGAAGAAGTGAGATATCGACTTCCGAGGTTTGGCCCAGTGCTAGCTATGAAAAATCGGTTCCGGAGGAAATATGTTGCCCCAAAAATGCATGATTTCTTGACCACCCTACTTAATATCTCACCAATATCAATTATGAGAGGATGAATCAGGAAGCATGGCAATTCCTCATGCTCCATGTGCCCTTCCACATTTGAAATAGGCTTGTCCGGAAGACATGAACCCATATGGAAATAGAGATTGAGACGATCTGTTAAAGATAGGAATCTGAAGCCAAACATAACCCGAGCAGGATATGTTATTATTACCCTGAGTCTATTCTGGGCAGCGGCCTGCACTCCTAAGGTTATAGAGCAGGGGGATCCCCTAACCGAGATCATGCTGGCCAATGATTCCA
>CALZHT010000072.1 GCA_945787445.1 uncultured Desulfobulbaceae bacterium | reverse complement strand
TCCTCGGCAAGGCCTGCGGCCGGAAAGGCAATAGCTATTACAACGCTTAATACAAAAAACCTCTTTCTCATTTTTTTCTCCTTCATCAATAAATCCTTTAGAGTCCGAGGCAAAAAAAAACCCCGAACCGATATAGAATCGATCCGGGGATGTCCCTTCTTTATCCACTAGATCACTTGGCTTGCCCTTGGTCCGCGAAGGCATGAACTTTTCCCAGGCAGGTCTTCTGACTTTCCCGCCCTTATGACGGCCTTCCCATCCCGCTCCGGCGGGAAAGTGGCATGCAACGGTCATAAGGGTTCCTCTATTCCTATCGAAAGAGGCGGGATCACAGCGGCGGGCCCGTCCCCGATTCACACGGGGTTCCCTTTTATGCTCTAAGGAGCACCTGGAATGTGGCCATACTTACAAAGTTTCAAGAGATTGGTCAAGAAAAAGAAATAACGATTGTAATTGCCCTCGACACCCTCCCTCAATAGTAAAATTTGTTAGTTGTTTCCCATATCATTGCATTGGGATATTTTCGTTGTGCAAATCACCTTTCCGTAATTCCGAAAAAATGGTATTTACCAATAACTTATTCAAATTATTTGAAATAATACACTTATACATTTACCCCCAATCATTAATTTCCATATTTCCGGAAAAAACGGCTAATTGTTGATGCTGATGGTATTTGTTTCTTTCTGCAAATTATTGAAATAATTAAATTTTACTTCTTTTCAGTTCAATGGCATGAATATTGGATATAAACAGCCTGACGTGCATATTAAAGGATATAACGAGGTATTATTAAAAGGAGATAACATGAAACTACTCTCACACTGGTTGACAATCTTTATCTCATCCACTGTCTTATTACTTTGGTGCTGCCCTGCCAATGCGGTACCTTTACTTCAATTAGATATTAGTGATGGATGGTATGATACATCGGATCAGACTGTCAAATCATCTGGGGGAAATTTCACCCTTTATGCCTTACTCACGCCCGGCGGGAAGAATGGCAATGGCAAAGATGTCAGCGATAATGCTGCGAGTCTTCTAGGTGACACCTATTATATTTCAGCAGCGTTGACGCCTAAAACAAGTATTAATGATGATTATGGATCCTTTGAAAAAGAGGGGACAACCTATAATGCTACAGGAAACATGGATTATGGTGTCCCACCATTGGAAAGCAACATTGGCTGGGATGCCCATGATTTGCAAAAGCATGATATTTTCGAAACATACTTCATTGAAATGGTATTTACTTTCGATCCTGCTAGCACGGTGCCAACATATAACACGCAGGACAATCCGGGCGGCATTGACTTGTCAGTTACGGGAGAGACATATTATACGGAATTTTCTATAGACACGTCCGGGCTTATGGATGGCTATGAAATTCATTTCGACCTTTATAATACCCAATTAGCCAAAAAAGATGCTGGCGATACTGACAGAAAATACTTTGCTCCATTCTCCCATGATGCAGGATCGGCGCCTGTGCCGGAACCTGGCACTTTATTCCTTTTCGGCACAGGATTGATAGGTATGGCTTCAGTAGCCAGGAGACGGAAACAGAAGTAATCGGGAACATCCTTAATCATAAATTATATCAGGATAGGATTGGCCAGCAATCCTATCCTTTTTTTTTGCCCCCCTGCAAAAGGATTAAATTTCGGACTTCTATTGAACTAATCCGGGATATCCTTTATCAACAACTTCAACCATCTTTCCATGTCTGTTGAGAACGATGAACCATTACCCTGTGGCTCTCATGCTTTATGCAGAATCTTATTCCCCTAAATTCCATTGTATACTCAAATGATCACTTGAAAAACTACGTATTTGTGCAAACCGATATTCCCGGAAGGCCGAGACCGATAGAGCTCAATCACAACAAACACAATAATTTATTTTTCTCACTCCTTACTCCTCACACCTAACACCTTACTTCTCAACACACGAGGTAAGGAACATTTTTAAATTCAAGTTACTGCGACTTCCTTATACTGAACCAGGTCGTAAAAGAAATTTTCAGACAAGGACATTAACGTCGGCGCTCTTGATTTTATCTTTATATATGGATAAAGATTTATGGAAGAGTATAAATATCTCAATTTTCAGAGAAGTTGATTGGTGGTGCACCATGGTAAAAAAGAAATCCATTCTATTGGTTGATGACGAGCTGATAATTTTAAAAAGTATTGCCAAGGATCTGAAGACAAAGGGATACAGTGTCACAACTGCTGAAAATGGAATAAATGCAATTGCCAAACTGCAAATGAGACCTTATGACCTGGTCATCACCGACTTTATGATGGAGGGCATGGACGGCATTCAGGTCCTCAAACAGGCAAAAAAGTTATATCCGGAGATTCCTGTCATAATACTTACCGGTTACGGTGACTTGACTTCGGCCATTGACGCTCTGCGGTTGGGCGCCGATGATTACCTGCTCAAACCATGCAGTATAAATGAGCTGCTCTTTAGGATTTCCCGAGCAGAGGAACGATATGAACTACGGAAAAAAATCAATTTATATGAAAACATTCTCCCCATCTGCTCAGTTTGCAGAAAAATTCGGGATGATGCCGGAAAGGAGCCGGGGTCTGGAGAATGGTTTTCCATAGAAGATTATCTTGCGCGCAAAACCGGGATACTGATGAGCCATGGATACTGCAAGGAATGTTATGAAAAAACATTAGAAGAATTCTCCAGCAAAAACAAGAACAAGGGAGAGGGGCAAACCTTAAAATGATACTCCTAAACACCATGTCTTGCCAGTTATGAAGGAATAAGAATGAAAGAAAAATCCATTTTGCTCATTGATGACGAGCCCATAATCTTAAAAAGTATATCCAAGGATATGGCCACCAGGGGATTTAAGGTCGACACCGTTGACAGCGGGAAAAAAGCAATCGCCAAAGTAGAGCAAAATCACTTTGACCTTATCATCACCGACCTCATGATGGAAGGCATGGACGGTATCCAGGTTCTCAAGCATGTAAAGGATTTAGACCCGGGCCTGCCGGTCATAATATTAACAGGCTACGGTGATATGGCTTCGGCCATCGACGCCCTGCGGTCGGGTGCTGATGACTATATGCTCAAACCCTGCGACATTGATGAACTTCTTTTTCGCATATCCCGCTGCCTTGAAAAATTTGAGTTGTTAAAGCAACTCAAGGACCAGAACCGAAAACTCCTTGACGAAATATCCGCCCGCGAGGGGGCGGAAGAAGCCCTGAAACAAAGTTCTGAAAAAATCAAACGTTTTGCCTATTCAGTTTCTCATGACTTGAAGAGCCCGGTTATTGCCATTACCGGCCTGACAAATCGACTCAACGAGCATTATGGCGACGCCCTTGGCGAGAAAGGGCAACGCTATTGCGATCAAATTGTTAAGACTTCCACCCAGGTTCTGGCGCTTGTTGAATCGATCAATGCCTATATGTCGGCCAAGGAAACCATAGTAAGAATAGAAAAAGTCAAACTTAAAGATATCTTCGAGATGATCCGGGAAGAGTTTGCCGACCGCCTTGAAAAAAGGCGCATAAAGTGGTTTGAACCCGAAACCGCACCGGAGATCCATGCCGACGGGTTATCCATCCTGAGGGTTCTTAGAAATGTGGTGGATAACGCCTTAAAATATGGCGGTGATCAATTAAACGAAATTGAAATCGGGTATGAGGAGGCCCCCCATTTTCATACCCTCTTCATACGAGACAACGGCATTGGCATGGATACAAAAGATTCTCACAAAATCTTCGGATTATTTGCGCGAAAGGAAACATCGAGAAGAACCGAAGGGTCGGGTTTGGGTCTGGCCATTGTCAAGGAGATCGCAAAGCAACATGGGGGCGATGTGGAGGTGGTGTCCAGCCATAAAACTGGCACCTGTTTTTACATATCCATCTCAAAAAATCTGGCGCTTTCCAACCAGGCCGGGTTTGCGTAGATGATTGTGTCTTGGAAACATAATCCAGAACGGTTATTGTTGCAGTAGCCAATATAATCCCCAAATAATCTGGACAAGTGTTCCACAAGAGGTGTATTCCATAGATATAAAGTAATACTGCAGAAACATAAAGTAATTAGCTTTCTAACAAGCCGTATATTCATGAGGTGATGATGGGAGCTACTGTATGTAATCAATAGGCCAAGCAGCAAATAAATTGTAGCTTGGCTTTTTAATTTTGATGTTGATTTAAGGATTTTTTTATGACCGGAAAGCCAACATATGAAGAACTGGAAAAACGGATCAAGGAATTAAAAAATGCCCGAGATGAACTCCATTTTCGAGACATGGAACGGGCTGCCGAACTGGCTGCAGCAAATGAAAAACTGAAAAAAGAGATTGCTGAATGTAAAAGGGCGGAAGAGACGCTGCAATCAGAGCGGGATTATATATCACATATCATAAATAATACTCCGGCAATGGTTTGTGGAGTCAAGCCGGATGGCACAACTACATTTATCAATCCTGCCGGTGAGCAGATTACCGGCTACAGCGCCGTAGATTTAATCGGGCGGAATTGGTGGCAACTCTTTTACCCTGATGTTGAATACCGGCAGGTTGAGCAATTGTTCCGAGAATTTGAGCAGGGAGAGGTGCGCGATTATGAAATGATACTGACTACTAAAGACAGCGATAAACGCATTATTTCATGGAACTCTCTCAACAAGTTCGACAACAATGGCAAACTTATCGAAATTATCGGTTTTGGCAATGACATAACCGAGAAAAAAAGAACAGAGGAGGATTTGCATGCCTCCCGTAAAATGCTCCAAGCTGTTCTGGACACTATTCCTGCGCGAGTGTTCTGGAAAGATAGTGAGTCAAAGTATCTTGGCTGCAATATCCATTTTGCCAAAGACGCTGGATTGAATGCACCGGATGAAATTATCGGCAAGGATGATTTCCAATTGAAGTGGCATGAGCAAGCGGAAATGTATAGGGCAGATGACCGACAGGTTATGGAGTCGGGAAAACCTAAACTTAATTACGAAGAGCCAATTACCTGGCCGGACGGCACACAATTTTGGGTCAAGACCAGCAAAATCCCATTGCTGAATCAGAAAGGGGATATAGTCGGCATGCTCGGAAGTTATGAAGACATCACCGAACGCAAGCGCGCGGAAGAAGCCTTACGGGAGAGCGAGGCCTTGTTACAGAGCGTTTTTCGTTCAGCGCCGACCGGTATTGGCGTGGTTTCAAACAGGATATTGCTCTGGACCAATGAAAAGTTGTGCCAAATGACAGGATACTCCAGCACGGAATTAAATGGTCAGAGCGCCAGAATGCTCTACCCGAACGACGAGGCTTTCGAGTGGGTTGGCAGAGAAAAATATGCGCTGATAAAAGAGCATGGGACAGGTACTGTTGAAACACAATGGCAACACAAGGACGGCACAGTCATTGATATCCTGCTGAGCTCGACCCCTATTGATCGACATGATTCATCGGGCGGAGTCACATTTACAGCGCTTGATATCACCGAGCGTAAAAAGGCTGAGGAAGCACTGCGCGAAAGCGAGGAAAAATTTGCTGAAGCATTCATGGCTGGTCCGGACTGCATAATCATCTCTCGTGTAGAAGATGGAAAAATAGTTGATATTAATGAACAATTTCTCGCAACCTTTGGTTATACCAGAGATGAAGTTATCGGAAAAACATCACTGGAAATCAGGATATGGGCGGATGAAAAAAACAGAAAACAGTTTGTCAGGACACTTCAGGATACAAAAGAAGTAAACAACTTCGAGACCTACTTTCGCCATAAAAACGAAAACATTGCCCCTTATCTCCTTTCCTCCCGCCCAATTGAAGTGGATGGAGAAGCCTGTATCATCTCCATTGCCCGGGACATCACCGAGCGCAAGCAGGCGGAAGAGAAATTAAACCGATTCAAAATCATGCTTGACCATACGTTGGATTGCATCTTCATGTTTGACCCTGAAACATTACAGTTTAATTATCTGAACCAGGGCGCTCTCAACCAAGTGGGATATAGCAGGGAAGAATTGTCTGCCATGACCCCAGTAAACATCAAGCCAGATTATACAGTCGAAAGTTTCCGGGAGATGATCGCTCCGATGAAAAATGGCCTGAAGGCCTCACATACCATTGAGACTGTTCATCAACATAAAAACGGCACCCTCATTCCGGTTGAAATATTTCTGCAATATGTGACCCTGCCAAACGACACCGGGCGATTTGTAGCTATTGTACGAGATATCACCGAGCGCAGGCAGGCGGAAGCAGCGCTTCAGAAAGCCCATGATGACTTGGAACAGAGGGTTAAGGAACGCACTGCCGAGCTGCAACTTGCGCATGATCAACTACTCCATACAGAAAAACTCAGCGCCATTGGGAAACTCTCCGCCTCCATTGCTCATGAGTTCAACAATCCCTTGTTCGGCATCCGTAACGTCCTTAAAGGGATCAAACATAGAGCATCTCTTGATGAAGATGATTCGGAACTGGTTGATATGGCCCTGCAGGAATGCGACAGAATCAAGTATCTCATCCAGGACCTCCAGGACTTCAACCGGCCGACTAGCGGAGTTATGGCGCCCCTGGACGTACATAAGGCCATTGACTCCATCCTGTTGCTCTTCAAAAAGGAGCTCAAAGAAAAAAAGATTACCGTGAAAAAACAATACGCTGCAAAACTGCCCATGATCCAAGCAGTGCCCGACCAGATCAGGCAGGTCCTTCTCAACCTGATCAGGAATAGCGGCGACGCCATACAGAAAGGCAAGGGAACCATCGCAATAACCACCGAAGTTCTCGACGAAAACAAAGTGGCGATTCACATAAAGGACTCAGGCGCTGGAATAAAACAGGAAGATCAGGACCACATCTTCGAGCCTTTTTTCTCCACCAAGCCTGATGTCAAGGGCACCGGTCTGGGCCTCTCGGTAAGCTACGGCATAATTAAAAAACACAATGGAAATATCGAGGTCAAAAGTGAGATCGGCAAAGGCTCCACTTTTACCATTATTCTACCAATAGAAAATCCTCCAGAATGAACATGCAATTTTGAATCGCATTACTTCTTTTGATTCCATTTTCAACGTGTTAAATCAGAGTTTATGTTTTATAAATGTGTTGGCCTTGAAATTTCTATGCGAGTTAAAACTCCACCTGAGGAGGACAAATCCACCAGCTATGGATCGGGATTAGCGATAAAATGGTAAATGATAGTGGCACCATAAAATCCATAACGTTCCAGAAGCACTGGATACACTTATTTTTAGGCGCCCTGGCTGTTTTAGGTCTGTTCTATCTTGCCGAGAATAACTTTCTTCTTTTTCACAGTCTGGCCGAGCTTTTCAGTATAGTCATTGCCGGATGTATATTCATAGTTGCTTGGAACGCCCGGCGCTTCCTGGATAACCACTTTTTTTTGTTCCTTGGCCTTGCCTTTCTCTTCATTGGCGCTTTAGAAACATTTCATACCCTTTCGTATCGCGGTATGGGTGTATTTCCAGGTGACGATGCCAATCTGCCCACCCAGTTATGGATAGCGGCCCGATATTTTGAAAGCATCTCCTTGCTTATTGCTCCGATTTTCATCTCCAGAACCTTAAACACCAGATCGGCATTTATTTTCTTCTCTGCGGTTTTTCTCCTTCTACTCGGATCAATTTTCCGGTGGGATATTTTCCCTGATTGTTATGTGGAAGGAAAAGGGCTGACCCTCTTTAAAATACTGAGCGAATACTGTATCTCCCTTCTCCTGCTGCTTGCCGCCATTTTCCTCTATCGCCGGAAAGATGAGCTTGATGAAAGCACATTGCAACTCATGTTGGCCGCCATTTTTTTAGCTATCGGCGCCGAACTTGCTTTTACCTTCTATGTGAGTGTTTTTGGACTTTCCAATTTAATAGGGCATATATTAAAGTTTTTATCCGTTTTTCTCGTGTACAAAGCACTCATTGAAAGCGGCTTAAAAAAACCATACGATCTCCTGTTCAGAAAGACTTCACAGAGTGAGGCGCTTTACCGCAACTTCTATAATACCGCTCCCCTCGCAATTGTCGTCTGGGATTGTGATTGCCGTATTACCGACTGGAACAGACACGCTGAATTAATTTTCGGTTGGACGTCACATGAGGTTTTGGGACGCAACTTCTTTGAGGTTCTCATGCCCGAGGGAGCAGGACCGCAAAGTGACAAGATTGTCGAGGTCTTATCCAGTGGAATTTTTCCAAGATGCTCCATTAACGAGAATCTGACCAAAAGCGGCAAGATTATTCTCTGCGAATGGAACAACTCGATCCTTTACAACGACAAAAACCAGGTAATAGGTGTAATATCACTGGCGCTGGACATTACCCAGCGCAGGCAGGCAGAAGAAGGACTGCGGGAAAGCGAGAAGAAACACCGCCTGCTTCTCAATAACCTGCAGGTAGGGATCGTGGTCCATGCGGCGGACACCCGCATACTTATGAATAATCCCATGGCCGGCGAGCTGTTGGGCCTGACCGATGATCCAATGCAGGGCAAGGTTGCCATTGATCCGGCATGGCGCTTTTGCCGTGAAGATGGCACTCCAATGCCGCCGGAGGAATACCCGGTCAATCAGGTAATTACCAGCGAGAACGTTCTTAAGAATCAAATACTAGGTATTCACCGGCCTGCTGCAAAGGATTATGTCTGGGTCCTGTGCTGGGCCTACCCGGTATTTGACCCACAAAACAGACTGCAGCAAGTCGTTACCCATTTCATTAACATCACCGAACAAAAGGAAGCGGTAAAGAGGCTCCAGGAAGAAAGGGAAAAATTCAGGTTAATCTTTGAAAACGTCACCGATGTCATTGTCTACGTAGACAAATTCGGCAGGATACTTGAAGTAAACAATAAGATCGAGGAGCTTGTCGGCTACAGGTCTGATGAAATAATTGGCAGGCAATTCATGAAGCTCGGTCTATTTAAGCTTAAACAGGCCCCGAAATTATTCAAGATTTTCAAAGATGCGGTCATGGGGGGCGATGTTCTGGATACAACCGGCAAAGGTTTTAATAGAATGGAACTCGAGGTCCACGATAAATCAGGGGATACCGTAGCTGTGGAAGTTTCCACAACCTCCGTTAAAAAGGATGGCAAACTACAAGGCTTTTTAAGCATAATTCATGACATTTCCGAGCGCAAACGGGCCGAACAGGTGCTGCAAGAAGCCCATGACGTGCTGGAAAAACGGGTTGAAGAACGTACCGCCGAGCTGCAACTTGCGCATAACCAGCTTCTCCATACAGAAAAGCTCGGCGCCATTGGCAATCTCTCAGCCTCCATTGCCCACGAGTTTAACAACCCGCTGTTCGGTATCCGCAATGTCCTAAGAGGAATCAAGCAAAGAACGTCTCTTGACGAAGATGATACGGAACTGGTTGACATGGCCCTGCAGGAATGTGACAGGATAAAGTTTCTCATCCAGGACCTCCAGGACTTCAACCGGCCCACAAGCGGCGTCATGGCGCCCATGGATGTGCATAAGGCCATTGACGGTATCCTGCTGCTCTTTAAAAATGAATTCCAGCAGCAAAAGATAACGGTAGAAAAGCATTATGCACCAAATCTTCCTAAAATCCAGGCAGTAGCTGATCAGATCAAGCAGGTCGTTCTCAATCTCTTAAAGAATGGTGCTGATGCCATCCCGGAAAAAGGGGGGACCATTACCATTACCACCGAGGCCCTGGAAGGAAATAAGGTGGCGATTCATGTCCGGGACTCCGGCCAGGGAATAAAACCCGAGGATGTGGACCACATCTTCGAGCCGTTTTTCTCCACAAAATCGAATGTCAAAGGGACCGGCCTGGGGTTGTCGGTCAGTTACGGCATTATTAAAGGACATCAGGGGAAAATTGGGATCCACAGTGAAGCCGGTAAAGGCACTGCTTTTTCCATCATCCTGCCAGTAGAGAGTGAGGATTCAGGGCTAAGGACTGAGGACTTAGGGAGTGAGGAGTAACCGGAACTTCTGCCTTCTGCCTTCTGCCTTCTGCCTTCTGCCTTCTGCCTTCTGCCTTCTGCCTTCTGCCTTCTGCCTTCAAAACAAGAGCTAACATTATGGAAATAGATAAGAAACAACCGGAGAGAAAGCTGCTGCTCCTGGGATTTGGTCTGGTCATCGTGCTTTTCATTGTAACGGGAGTCACATCCATCATTTCAATCCGCACACTTGTTAAACTGACCTTAACCATCCACAAACATCCCCTTGAAGTTTCCAATGCCGCTCTGCATGCCAGTATGGGAGTCGTTAAAATACACCGCAGCATGAAGGACGTTGCCCTTTCCGAAACAGTAACCCAGTTGGACCAGGCAATAGAGGCTGTGAAGCTTGAAGAAGTAATAGTCTATGAAAACCTGGACATCGTCAAGCGGAATATCCTTGGCGCAGAAGGACAGGCCCTTGAAGCGGAAACCAGAAAATTATTCACAAACTGGCGGCCTATCCGGGAAGAAGTCATCAAACTCGTTTCAGATGGACAAAGGGCAGTGGCGGCTTCGATCACAAAAGAAAAGGGGGCAAATCACCAGGCCATGGTTGCGGCCAAGATGCTGTCTTTGCGATCGTATGCCCGCAGAAAGGCGGATGGTTTCCTGGCCCAGGCTGAAATGGTGCAAAGGAAAGTTATTATCTCCACACTTGTCATGGTTGCCGCAGGGGTCCTGCTAACCGCATTCTTCTCTATATTGGCGAACGCAAACGGACTGCAGATGCCTTACGCGAGAGCGAGGAGCGCCTGCTTTTCGCCACACGGGCTACCAACGATGCCATCTGGGAAAGCAACCTTGAAACCGGTGAGATATGGTGGAACGAAGCGTATGATCTCCTTTTCGGAGAAAGACCGCCGGACACCCGGACTTCATGGCAGTGGTGGATCGACCATATCCATCCTGAAGACCGAGAACGTGTTGTCGGGTCCATCCAAGCCGCCCTCGATGGAACAGATGATCATTGGACGGCCGAATACCGCTACCAGCGCACGGACGGTTCTTATGCCTATGTTATTGACCGGGCATACATCTCGCGTACCCCGTCCGGAAAAGCACACCGCATCCTCGGCGCCATGCTCGATTTTACAAAGCGAAGACAGGCGGAGGAAGCGTTGCGGGAGAGTGAAGAAAAATTCCGTTCATTATACTCGACAATGAGTGAAGGAGTATGCCTGCATGAAATCATTTACAATGACGCAGGTCAGGCAGTGGATTATGAAATTATAGATGTTAACCCGGCCTATGAATCGTATTTCAGCATTAAAAGAAAAGATGTCATAGGCCAAATGGCCACCGAACTTTTCGGATTAGACAGGCCTGATTTCATGGATGTCTTTGCAGATGTTGCCGCCAGCGGCAAATCAACCACAATGGAAGCATATTTTCCGCACGTTAAGAAACACTTCAGCCTTTCTGTTTTTTCTCCTGAAAAAGGGAAGTTTGCCACGATGTTTTACGACATCACCAAACGCAAGCAGGCAGAAGAAGCCCTAGCGCAAGAGGCAGAGGTCAATAAAATCATGGCCGAACTAACCAAAACGATTATCACGGGCATGTCCATAGAAGACATCTCTGCCATTGTGCTTGAAAAAGCCAAGCAGCTTACCGAAAGCCCCTTTGGATTTGTCGGCTACATTGAACCGGACACGGACCATCTGGTCTGCCCCACCCTGATAAGGGATATTTGGGACACATGTCAGGTTCCGGAAAAAAATATAGTTTTTCATGAGTTCAAGGGATTATGGGGGTGGGTACTTAAAAACGGCAAACCTCTTTTGACCAATACCGCGACCGAAGACTACAGATCATCGGGTATCCCGGAAAGCCACCTGCCGATCAAGCGGTTCCTGTCAGCACCTGCCATGTTGGGGGACAATTTGGTTGGACAGATAGCATTGGCCAATGGTGAGTCTGATTATACCGAAAAAGACCTGGACATTGTCGAACGGCTGGCAACGCTTTACGCCATTGCCATTCAGCGCAGGCGGGCAGTGGAGGAGCTGCAGAAGGCACACGATGAACTGGAAGAGCGGATTAAAAAGCGTACCGCAGAGCTGCAACTCGCGCATGACCAGCTACTCCACACTGAAAAGCTCAGCGCCATAGGAGAGCTTTCCGCCTCCATTGCCCACGAGTTTAACAATCCGCTGTTCGGAATCCGCACTGTCCTGGGAGGGATCAAGCAAAGAGCACCTCTTGATAAAGATGATTCGGAACTGGTTGATATGGCCGTGCAGGAATGCGACCGAATGAAATATCTCATCCAGGACCTCCAGGACTTTAACCGGCCGACCAGCGGTGAAATGGCGCCCCTGGATGTGCATAAGGCCATTGACTCCATCCTGCTGCTCTTTAAGAACGAGTTCAAGCAACAAAAGATAATGGTGGAAAAACAGTACGCTGCAAACCTTCCCACAATCCAGGCAGTGCCTGACCAGATCAGGCAGATCCTGCTCAATCTCCTTAGAAATGCTGGTGATGCCATCCAAAAAGGCGGGGGAACCATTGCTATAACCACCGAAATCCTGGATGAAAAAAAGGTGGCGATCCAAATCCGGGATTCCGGCGTTGGTATAAAACCGGAGGACCTGGACCACATTTTCGAGCCGTTTTTCTCAACCAAGCCGGAGGTCACGGGCACGGGACTGGGCCTGGCCGTGAGCTACGGCATCATCAAGAAACATCAAGGGGATATCAAGGTCAAAAGTGAAGTCGGTAAAGGCACTACTTTTACTATCATTTTGCCGATAGACGTTGAAGCTTGATGGGGGGTGAGGTGTAAGGCGTGAGGCGATAGGAGTGAGGAGAAGGGACTGAGAATTATGAAAAAAGTGGACCTTCTGCCTTCTGCCTTCTGCCTTCTGCCTTCTGCCTTCTGCCTTTTTTACTATAATTGTATAACAGATTCGTTGTAAGGTGTTTTCAAGAGATTGCATAAAATATCCTGATTACCACTGATTTTCAGCTAATTCGGCAGGGTTTTGCAACCTCTTGATTTACTGATTAAATAATTAAGGTTGTCATTTCGACCAGCGGGAGAAATCTTCAACTTCGGAGGTAAGATTTCTCACATTCGTTCGAAATGACAGATAAAATCGCAAACACTCTATCAAAAAAGCTGAAGGTTGATGGTAATCAGATATAATTTAGTTTCGCTTACAGCAGGCAGGGGATGTTCAGATGGCTAAGAAAAAAGAAATACAGACAAAAGAGGTTTCCAAAAAGGCTGACGCCAAAAAAAATGTCGGGGCTGTGAAGAAAGCGAAAAAAGGTCCTGGAGCAGGGTCTGCCAAGGCAGGAAAGAAGACTGCTCAACAAACAACAAAGGAGGCCATATTCCAGCAAAAAAGAAAATTCCCCATCGTGGGAATCGGCGCCTCTGCGGGCGGACTTGAGGCTTTTGAAACTTTTTTCAAGGCCATGCCGCCGAACTGTAACATGGCCTTTATCCTGGTGGCCCATCTCGATCCCACCCATATCAGCATCCTGCCGGAGCTTGTCCAGAAACGCACACCAATGAAGGTTTTCCAGATCGAAGACGGCATGAAGGTGGAGCCGAACCAGGTCTACATCATCCCGCCGAACAGTGACCTTGCCATTTTAAACAGCTCTCTGCAGCTCATGAAACAGGGTCTTCCGCGCGGGATCAATATGCCGATCGATACCTTTTTGCGGTCCCTGGCCCAGGACCAGGGCGCCAATGCGATCTGCATCATTCTATCCGGCACCGGCACGGACGGCACCCTGGGGTTGAAGGAGATAAAAGGCGAGACCGGCATGGTGATGGTACAGGATGAGGAATCAGCCAAGTATGACGGTATGCCGCGCAGCGCCATTGCCACCGGTATGGCTGATTTTGTGCTGCCCCCTGAGAAAATGCCGGCCCAGCTCATTAAATATGCCAAACATGCGGCATCCCGCTTATCGACCAAGTTCACGGTTGGCGAAAAAAAAGTTACCAGTGCCCTGCAGAAGATTTTCATTCTCCTGCGGGCGCGCACCGGCCATGACTTTTCCCTTTACAAAAAAAACACGATCTACCGCCGCATCGAAAGACGGATGCACATCCATCAGATAAACACTATTTCTGATTATGTGAACTACTTGCAGGACAGCGAACATGAAGTATCCATTCTGTTCAAAGAACTGCTGATCGGCGTGACCAGCTTTTTCAGAGATTCGGATGCATTCGAGGCCCTGAAGAAAAAAATCCTCCCCAATGTACTTCAAGCAAAACCGGAAGAATCCGTGGTCCGCGTCTGGGTACCCGGATGCAGCAGTGGCGAGGAGGCCTATTCCATTGCCATGGTTCTGCAGGAATGCATGGCTGCACTCAAGCGTCATTTCGATATCCAGATTTTCGGTACCGATATTGACGAAGAAGCAATTACAATTGCGCGTGCCGGTCTCTATCCGGCCTCCATTTCCGTAGATGTCGGTCCTGAACGATTGAAACGTTTTTTTACCAGGGAGGAAAACGCGTACCGGGTCAAGAAACAGATCCGCGAGATGCTGGTTTTTGCTCCTCAGAACATTATCAAGGACCCGCCCTTTACCAAACTGGATCTGCTTTGTTGCCGAAATCTCCTCATTTACCTCGGCCCGGAACTGCAAAAGAAACTTTTTCCCGTCTTCCACTATAGCCTGAAACCGGACGGCATCCTTTTTCTCGGCTCGTCGGAGACCATCGGCCAGGCAACAGACTTATTTTACCTGGTTGACAAGAAATGGAAGATATTCAGACGCCGGATGACGGCGCACGCAGCTCACCCTGTGTTGGAATTTCCGACTCCGCCGCTAATTGTCGACATGCCGGAACGAAAAGTTCCAGAGGCGGTCAGAAAGGCCGAGGAGACCGACATCCTGCAGCTGGTGGAAACGATTCTGGAGCAGAGCGACACTCCTCCCAGCGTCATTATCGACGACGCCGCGAATATTATTTACATCCATGGCCGGACCGGCAGGTATCTGGAACCGGCTGTCGGCAAAGCCAGCATCAATATTCTGGCAATGGCGCGGCCCGGTCTTAAAAAAGAATTGGCCGTAGCCATCCGCAAGGTCGCCACCCAAATGCAGGAGGTTGTATACAATGGCATAACGGTCCAGGAAATCGGCGGTTCCATCACCATTGACCTGATCGTCAGGCCGATCATCCAACATGACGCCACGCACGGTTTAATGATGGTAATATTTGACGAGACGCCAAAGGCTGCAAAAAAACCGAAAAGAGAAAAAGCAAAAAAGATTAAAGAGGTTGAACAGCTTGAGCAGGACCTGCAATATACCAAGGAAAGCCTGCAGACCACCATCGAGGAATTGGAAACCTCCAATGAAGAGCTTAAATCCACCAACGAAGAGCTGCAATCCACCAACGAGGAACTGCAATCCACCAATGAAGAACTGGAGACCTCAAAGGAGGAACTGCAGTCGCTCAATGAAGAGTCGATCACGGTCAATGTGGAGCTTCAGGGCCGCATAGACGAGCTGTCAAAAACCAACGACGATATGAAAAACCTGCTCGACGCCACCCAGATCGCCACGATCTTCCTTGATGTCGATATGGGAGTCAGGCGTTTTACGCCGAGGGTGAACGAACTCATCCCCTTGACCAATGCAGATATCGGCCGGCCCATAAGCCATCTCGCCTCTGAATTAAAAGATGTCAAGCTGAAGGAATACGCCGGTCAGGTGCTGAATGACCTGATAGTTCAAGAAACGGAAGTGGAAAGCAACAGCGGGCAATGCTATCGCATGCGCGTGCGGCCATACCGGACTGTAAGCAATGTGATCGACGGGGTGGTCATCACATTTGAAGATATTTCGGAATTCAAGAAAATAGAGGCGGCCCTCAGGCAGACCATGGAAATGCGCCGCCTGGCCGCTGTGGTAAGGGATTCCAATGATGCTATTACCGTGCAGGATTTTGCAGGCAACATAACCGCCTGGAATCGGGGGGCGGAGAAAATGTACGGTTATACCGAGGCCGAGGCCCTGAACATGAATATTCTCGATATCGTTCCGCCTGAAAAAAAAGAAGAGACTATGGCATTTATCGCCAAGCTGGAAGAAAAAGAAGAAGAAGTGGAGCCATTTGAGACCCAACGGAGAACCAAAGACGGCAGGATTATTGAAGTATGGCTCACGGTTACCAAGCTGGAAGATGAGGAAGGCGGACAACGTTTTATCGCCACTACGGAAAGGAATATCAGTAAGGTAAAAAGAAGTGCCTAAAGTGAGCTAAAGTGTGAAGTGCCTAAAGTTAAAGGATTTATACCCCTTGTATGGTTATTGTTAACTGAAAAATATTTAAAAATGAACATCGAACATCTTTTGCCCTCAAGGAGGCACTGAAAAAATCCTGATCAGAAAAGTACAATAACTTTAGGCACTTTAGGCACTTTCCCACTGGATTAGACGCAAAGGCTGCAACACATAAATATTGATTTGGAAGAGAGGCCGCATATGGCAAGAAACAAGGGCTCCACTAAAAAATATGCTGACTTGCGAAAACGGGCCGAGGCTATGATGATGCCGAAGGAGGATATCAAAAAGCCAATCGCTCCGGAAGAGGCCCGTAAATTGATCCATGAGCTCCATACCTATCAAATCGAGCTGGAATTGCAGAACGAGGAGCTTCTCCGCACCCAGCAGGAGTTGCAAAAATCCTATCACAGATACACTGATCTCTATGACTTTGCTCCGGTGGGCTACGTGACCATAAGCGACAAAGGGTTGATTCTGGAAGCGAACCTTACGATTGCCGATATGCTGACGGTGGAAAGAAGATTTCTGATCAAGCAGCCGCTCTCCAAATTTATCTTCAATGAAGATCAAGACATCTATTATCAAAAATGCCGGGTTCTCTTGAAAGCAAATGAGCAGCAGACCTGTGAACTGCGCATGCAAAAAAAAGACGGCACCCTTTTTCACGCGCAGTTAAAAAGCGTTATCATCCTGGAGGTGGACGGAGTTTCCGGCCAATACCGCACCGTTATAACCGACATTTCTGGCCGTAAGATCGCCGAGGAGAAACTGCATCAGGCCCACGATAAACTGGAGCAGAGGGTTATAGAACGCACCAAGGAACTGAAAACCACCCATGATCAGCTTGTTCATGCTGAAAAGCTGAGCGCCATCGGGACACTGGCAGCCTCTGTTGCCCATGAGTTCAACAATCCCCTGTTCGGCATCCACAATGTCCTCGGTGGAATCAAGCAAAGGGCTTCTCTTGATGAAGATGACAGGGAACTGATCGATATGGCCTTGCTGGAATGCGAACGGATCAAGCATCTCATCCAGGACCTCCAGGATTTCAACCGGCCGAGCAGCCAAAATTTAGCGCCCATGGACATGCACATGGCAATCAACAGCATTATTATGCTGTTGAAGAGTATATTCAAAACAAAAAAGATCACCTTTACAAAACACTTTGCGCCGGAAATGCCCATCATTATGGCGGTGGGTGACCAGATCAAGCAGGTCTTGCTCAACCTGCTGCATAATGCCGTGGACGCAATCCCGAAACAAGGGGGCACAATTACCCTGACCACTGAGGTTCGTGAAAAAAAAGTGGCGATTCACATCCAAGATTCCGGCGTGGGCATAAAACAGGAGAACATGGCCCGCATTTACGAGCCTTTCTACACCACCAAACCGGCGGTCAAGGGCACCGGGCTGGGATTGTCGGTGAGCCACGGCATAATCAAAAAGCACAGAGGAATTATCGAGGTCCACAGCGATGAAGGCAAAGGCACAACTTTTTCTATAATTTTTCCCATAGAAGGAGAAGCTTGAGAGGGAAAAGAGTGAGGAATGAGGACTAAGGAATTAGGGGGAAGATGAGTGAGGACTTAGGAGTGAGGGATGAGATGATAAGAGTGAGGTGTGAGGATTGAGGACTGAGTTTTATGAAGTGTGAGACTGTACATTCTGCCTTCTCACTTCTGCCTCTGTACCTTATAAAGGATAGACCTTAGCTCGAGGCATTTATGCCCTTCAAGGCACTTCGAACTTTAGGCATTTTAGGCACTTTAGGCATTTCTATTTATGAGATACCATCCGAAAAACTATATAATTGGCGGCTTTTCTTTACTGATTCTCCTCATCATTGCGGGGCAGATTTATTTTATTGACCAGCTTTTTATACATCTATCATTCCACTCAGCCATAGAGGCTTTAGGTGCTTTAGCTGCCTTAGTATTATCCTTTTTGATCCTCCACTCCTTTGATCTTCAAGGTAAAGAAATCCGTTTTATCTGGATTCCCTGCGCGCTGATCGGCATGGGAGTACTGGATCTCTTTCACTCCTTTACCATGCCCGGAGAAAGCTTTGTCTGGCTGCACTCCGCTGCAATGTTCATCGGCGGCCTGCTTTTTGCCATGGTCTGGATACCGGATAGGGCCTTACAATATATATCTATAACTGCCCTGCCGAGAATAATCCTCGCTTTATCCTGTTTATTCGGCCTTTTCTTTATTGTGAATCCGCAGACAGTTCCGGTTATGGTGGATGACGGCGGTTTTTCCAACACCGCCGAGCTGTTAAACCTTGGTGGCGGATGCTTATTTATCACCGCTTCATTCTGGTTCTTTCTCCAATATCGTCAAAACAGATCAGTGGAAAATGTCCTGTTCGCCAACCACTGCCTGCTTTTCGGCATTGCCGGCATTTTATTTCATTTCTCGGAACTATGGGATATTGAATGGTGGCTCTGGCATGTGATTCGGCTGCTGGCGTATCTGCTTGCCCTTTTTTATGTCTTTTTTCTCTACAGACAGGCAGATGAGAAAATATTAAGAAAAGAAGAGCAAGTTACCCTTTTGCTCAATTCAACGGCCGAGGCGATTTACGGTCTTGATCTTCATGGTAACTGTACGTTCTGTAACCCGGCATGTCTTTCCATCCTCGGGTATGACTCTGTCGGGGATCTGCTTGGCCGAAATATGCATGATCTTATCCACCACACCCGGCCGGATGGAACGGTTTATGAAAAGGAGGAATGCCTGATTTATAAGGCTTTTCGCCAGGGTAAAGGAACACATGTGGAGGATGAAGTCCTCTGGCGGCGGGACGGTTCCAGTTTTCCTACTGAATACTGGTCCTATCCAATCCTCCGGGAAAACGAGGTGGCCGGTGCGGTTGTCACTTTTATCGACATTACCGAACGGAAAAAAGCCGAAGAATCTTTGCGAGAGAGCGAAAAAAAGTTCCACTCCTTATACGCTTCCATGAATGAAGGGGTTTGCCTGCACGAAATTATATATAGTGATGCCGATCAAGCCGTGGACTATGCAATCATTGATGTCAATCCGGCATATGAATCGATCCTTGAAATGAATAGGGAAAATGCCATAGGGAGCAAGGCATCGGTACTATACACTGGGGACGAACCTCCTTACCTTGATATATATGCAAAAGTGGCTGAAACCGGAGAACCGACCTCATTTGAAACCTATTTTTTACCATTGAAGAAACACTTCAAGATTTCTGTTTTTTCCCCGGAACAAGGAAAGTTCGCCACTGTCTTTTCCGATATAACCCAACGAAAACAGGCGGAGGAGGAATTAAAAAAATACCGTGAAAATCTTGAGAGGATAGTTGAAAAACGCACCGCCGAATTGCAGAGAACCCATAACCAACTGCTCCATTCCGAAAAGCTCAGCGCCATTGGCAAGCTCTCCGCCTCCATTGCCCATGAGTTCAACAATCCCCTGTTCGGCATCCGTAATGTCCTTGGCGGAATCAAGCAAAGAGCTACTCTTGATAAAGATGATGCGGAACTAGTTGAAATGGCCGTGCAGGAATGCGACCGGATGAAATACCTTATCCAGGACCTCCAGGACTTTAACCGACCGACCAGCGGCGAAATAGCGCTAACGGATGTGCATAGAGCCATTGACTCCATTCTGCTACTCTTCAAAAACGAATTCAAACAGCAAAAGATACAGGTGAAAAAACAATACGCTGCGAGCCTTCCCACAATCCATGCAGTGTCCGACCAAATCAGGCAGGTACTTCTTAATCTCCTTAAAAATGCAAGTGACGCCATACCCAAAGGCAGAGGGACCATTACCATAACCACCGAAGTCCTGTATGGGAAAAAGATAGCGATTCACATCCGCGATAACGGCACAGGTATAAAACCGGAAGACCTTGACCATATCTTCGAGCCGTTTTTCTCGACCAAACCGGAGGTCACAGGCACGGGTCTGGGATTGGCAGTGAGCTACGGTATCATCAAAAAACATAGAGGGGATATCAAGGTCAAAAGTGAAGTCGGTAAAGACACCACGTTTACCATTATCCTGCCCTTGGAGAGTGAGAACTGAGCACTTAGGTTTGAGGGGTATGGCATGAGGACTGGAAACTTTAGTGTGCGGCTTGAGGTCATTGGAGTGAGAAGTAACAAAGAGTGACTGATAATTAAGAAAAAAAGTTGGACCTTCTGTCTCCTGTCTCCTGGTCTCAGGCTTCTTTAATTTTCACTTCACATATATGATAAATTTGGATTAACGTATTATCGATAGATATTCAGCAGTATGGCTCTGTATCAGGGTGGGGAGAGCTTAAGCGTTTGAAATTCGCCAAACACGTATTGAAACAACTTTGAACCACTAAAACTATTGGGCCATACCAATCATGGTCTGGATATTGCATAAGAGTATCAGATGTGAGATATCATCAGAAAAATTATTTGATTACCGGTTTTACCTTACTGATACTCCTAATCATTATCATTGGGGGTCAGGTTTATTTTTTTGATCAACTTTTTATACATCTGTCATTCCACTCGGCCATAGAGGCTTTAGGAGCTTTAGCCGCTTTAGTATTATCCTTTTTAATCCTTCATTCCTTTGATCAACACATTAAAGAGGTCCGTTTTACCTGGATCCCCTGCGCGCTGATCGGCATGGGAGTGTTGGATCTCTTTCACTCCTTTACCATGCCTGGAGAAAGTTTTGTCTGGCTGCACTCTACTGCCATGTTTATCGGCGGCCTGCTTTTTGCCATGGTCTGGATACCGAAAAAATCATTACAATCGATGTCCATAACCGCCCTTCCCAAAATAATCCTCGCCTCATCAACTATTTTCGGCCTGTTCTTTATAATGAATCCGCAGGCAATACCGGTCATGGTTGAAAATGGCGGTTTTTCCAATACTGCAGAGCTGTTAAACATTGTTGGCGGATGTTTATTTATTTCTGCCTCTGCCTGGTTTTTTCTCCAATATCGCCAAAACAGATCAGTTGAGAACGTCTTGTTCGCCAACCACTGCCTGTTATTCGGCATTGCCGGTATTTTATTTGATTTCTCGGAACTATGGGATGCCGAATGGTGGCTCTGGCATGGAATAAGGCTGCTGGCTTATCTTCTTGCCCTTTTTTACATCTTTTTTCTTTATAGACAGGCTGATGCAACACTTAGATCCAGTCGTCTCAATTTACAGAAAGCACAAAAAATAGCCCATCTGGGAAGTTGGGAAAGGGACATTGAGACCGGCAAGGAAGAGTGGTCGGATGAAATGTTCCGCGTTTTCGGCTTTCAACCAGGTGAAGTTGAGCCTACTTATGATCTGTTCGTCAACTCTCTGCATCCCCTCGACCGGGAGAGGGTTCTGGCGGCAATTCAAAACACCTTGAATACCAATGGACCGTATAACGCTGAATTCCGGATAGTACTGCCTAACGGGCGGGGAAAAACAGTGTTGGCTCAAGGTGAAGTGTATCGGGACCTAAACAGCAGAGCGTTGAAAATGCTGGGCACCATATTGGACATTACTGAACGGAAAAAAACAGAAGAGTCCTTGCGCGAGAGCGAAGAAAAATTCCAATCTCTGTATTCCACTATGAATGAAGGAGTCGGCCTGTTTGAAGTCATTTATAATGATGCGGGCCGGGCCATAGACTATAAAGTAATCGACGCCAATCCGGCATTTGAGAGGGTTCTGGGATTAAAATGGAAAAAAACCATAGGTCGCCGGGCCTCGAAAATTTATAGCTCCGGCGAACCGCCCTATCTTGATATCTTTGCCGAAGTCGCGGCCACGGAAATTCCCACCTCTTTTGAAACCTATTTTTCCCCCATGCAGAAACACTTCAATGTCTCTGTCTTTTCTCCGGGAAAGGGAAAGTTTGCCACGGTGTTTTCCGATATCACAGAGAGCAAAAAGACGGAAGAGGCCCTCAGGGAAAGTGAAAATAAATACAGACGTCTAGTTGAAAGTATTGAGCAGCGATATTTTCTATATTCCCATGATATTGACGGTGTCTTCACCTATCTCAGCCCTTCAATAACCAATATACTGGGTTATTCGCCAGAGGAGTTTCTTACCCATTATTCGGAATACTTGACTGACAATCCTGTAAATATGGAAGTTGAAAAGCATACACAACTCAGTATCAAGGGAAAGCAGCAACCCTCCTATGAGATCGAAATTTACCATAAGGACGGTGGTTCCCGCTGGCTGATAGTATCCGAAGTCCCGGTTTTTGACGCGGAAGGAAAAGTCGTGGCGGTCGAGGGATTGGCCCATGATTTTACTGAACGTAAACTTGCGGATGAGGAACTGAGCATGTATCGCGAGAACCTTGAAAAAATAATTGAAAAACGCAGTGCCGATCTGAAGGAGACCCATGACCAACTGCTCCATGCCGAAAAACTCAGCGCCATCGGCAAACTTTCAGCCTCCATTGCCCATGAATTTAACAATCCGCTGTTCGGCATCCGTAATGTCCTTGGCGGAATCAAGCAAAGAGCGCCCCTTGATGAAGATGATACCGAACTGGTTGATATGGCGCTCAAGGAATGCGACAGGATCAAGTATCTCATCCAGGACCTCCAGGACTTTAATCGGCCGACCAGCGGTGTAATGGCGCCCCTTGACCTGCACCGGGCCATCAACAGTATCCTGCTGCTCTTTAAAAATGAATTCAAGCGAAAACAAATACAGGTGGAAAAACAATATGCTCAGGACCTGCCTGCAATCCGGGCGGTGTCCGACCAAATTAAACAGGTCCTTCTCAATCTTTTGAGGAATGGAGTGGATGCCATCCCTCAAGGCAGGGGAACCATCACAATATCCACTGAAAAAATTGATAAAAGAAGAGTGGCGATTCATATTCACGATACCGGCGTGGGTATAAAACCCGAGGATATGGCCCACATTTTCGATCCTTTTTTCTCCACCAAACCGGATGTTAAGGGCACTGGATTGGGGCTATCGGTTAGCTACGGCATAATTAAAAGGCATCAAGGGAATATCGAAGTCCACAGTGAAGTAGGTAAAGGCAGCACGTTTACCATCACCCTACCGATCAGAGGTCCTGCTTGACAGGAGTCAGGAGACAGACAGGCAGAAAGCCTTCGAACCACGGAGCCGGTTTATGGAAAGAAACCATTTACATTTACGAACCTGATTACCATCATTTTACAGCTATTTTAACGATACGAAGCATAACCTGTTAACTTTTGATGAAATCGTAAAAAATACGATTTAACTACTACGCGGACGCGTTGACCACCTTGGTTTCTTGTTATGAAACGGGCGATAAGTACAGCCGGGATTTCTTGAAAAGCCATTTGCCAGTTCATCGATGGATTATGTTGTAACTAGTCGAAATTACATGGCACGTTAATCGGTTTCCCGACTTTTTGCGGCATTATCACTTTTGATATGTCTGTCATTTCGAACGAACGTGAGAAATCTTTTCCATGGGTAATGAGATTTCTCGCTCTGCTCGAAATGACAAGGAGTCCTAAAGCACGAATAAAAAAATAGCTGAGTTTCAGTGGTAGTCAGGTTTATGAAAAATATTCAAAAAACATACTGAGCAAACTGCAATCCCTCATAAAGTTTCTTCATAATTCTCAATCCTCAGTCCTCAAACCTTCCTCCTCGCCGCTCCATCCTGTGTTCTGTCCCCTGCCCCTTATCTCCTGGCTCATGGCTCATGGCTCATGAAAAATATTATCTGTTTAAATATTCAGAAATAGACTATATGGAATTTCTTCAATCAACATTCTTTTTTAAAAGATGATGGTAAAGAATGTGTGAAAAAAAATTCCATTGTAATATTGAATTTCCTAACGCACGATAACTTTAGGAATATTCGACTTTTCATTATGAATAGTATTAAAACAAGGTTTGGTGGTGATACCTGAATCCGCAGTTGAGAAATATTTTCTTTTACTGAAAAGCTATATTGAAAGCCCGGAGGATATCCATTTGTTTTCAGCCGCCAAATTGGGCCGCGAACTATTGATGGCGGAAACCTCTCCCGACGAGATCGCCGACCTTCATAAACTGGCGCTTATCCGGCTGGCAGAAAAAAGTCCAAACGTTACCTTGCTGGAAGCCGTCAGGACGACCTCAGCGCCCTTGCGGGAACTGCTCATGGCTCATGGCATTGCCTTTCGTCTGAAGCTCGAGTCCGAAAAAAGAATGAAGGTGCTCATTGAGAAAACAGACGGCCTTATCGGAATTTCGGATGAAAACAACACTATCACCTATGTAAGTCCTTCTGTAAGAAACTTGGATTATTCGCCCACGGAAATCATCGGCAAGGCGCCCAGCGATTTTGTCCATACCGATGATGTATCAATTTTGGAAGACTCCCTTGCCCGGGCGGCAAAGCACCCGAACCAATCTATAAGGATGGACGATATCCGGGTTCGCCGCAAAGATGGCTCATATATTCATATGGAAGGAATAATGACCAACCTGATCGATCAGGCCGGCGTAAACGGGATCGTGTTTAACGGCCGCGACATCACCGACCGTAAACTAGCGGAGGAGAAACTCTGGGAAGAAAGAGAAAAGTTCCGGACAATCTTTGAAAACGTCACCGATGTCATTGTCTACGTTGATAAACTCGGCAGGATCCTGGAAGTAAACAAGAAAATAGAGGACCTTATCGGCTACAGATCCGAAGAACTGATCGGCCGGCAATTCATGAATCTCGGTCTCTTTAGACTAAAACACGTACCGAAATTAATCAAACTTTTCGCGGATGCCGTTATACGGGGCGAGATTTTAGACACCACAGGCAAAGGCTTTAACATAATGGAACTTGAGGTCAACGATAAACCAGGCAATTCGGTTGCCGTTGAAGTTTCCACAACCTCCGTCAAAAAAGATGGAAAATTACAAGGTTTTTTGAGCATAATCCATGACATCTCCGAACGCAAACGTGCCGAACTAGAGCTGCAAAAAGCCCATAATGAACTGGAAAAGCGGGTAGAAAAACGCACCGCCGAACTGAAATCCACGTACAATCAGCTGCTTCATACTGAAAAGCTCAGCGCCGTTGGCAAACTTTCGGCGTCCATTGCCCATGAGTTTAATAATCCACTGTTCGGCATCCGTAATGTCCTGGGAGGAATCAAGCGAAGAGCGTCTCTTGATGAAGACGATGCGGAACTTGTTGATATGGCCTTGCAGGAGTGCGACAGGATCAAGTATCTTATCCAAGACCTCCAGGACCTTAACCGGCCGACCAGCGGTATTATGGCGCCCGCGGATGTACACAAGGCCATTGACAACGTCTTGCTGCTCGTTAAAAATGAATTCGCGAAAAAAAAGATACGGGCGGAAAAGCATTATGACCCAAACCTGCCAAAAATACTGGCAGTATCTGACCAGATCAAGCAGGTCCTCCTCAATTTGATAAGGAATGGCGGCGATGCAATCCAGAATGACGGGGGAACCGTAACCATAACAACCGAACTCCTGGACGAAAACATGGTGGCGATTCATATCCATGACTCGGGGGTGGGTATAAAACCGGAAGATAAAGACCAAATTTTCGAGCCTTTTTTCACCACCAAAAAGGATGTAAAGGACACAGGACTGGGTCTCTCTGTGAGCTACGGTATTATCAAGAGACATAAAGGGAAGATAGAAGTTGAAAGCCAAGTGGGCCAAGGCAGTACTTTTACCATTATCCTGCCGATAGACGGCGGAAAACAAAGGACATAATATTGAGGATCGCAGGTTGAGGACTGACGACTGAGGAATGAGAATTATGAAAAAATTTTTTGAGATTTCATTTTATTGCATAGTAATTACCGGGATATTTTTTGTTACGGCCAATAATTACGCAAATAGTTACTTTGGTGCGGCAAATACCGCGAACAACGAATCTGCTTCTTTGAGTGACCAGGAAAAACAGAAGTTAAAGGAAGATGCCCAAAAGCTTTCCAAGGATTTCAAAGCGTTATTCAAGGATATTTCCAAATCTGCCAGAGCCATCATTGGATCGGTTATTGATTCTACTGCCGATTGGATTACTGAAAATTATGCTGAACTTTCTGAAAAGAATAGGAAGAAACTGAAAGAGATTCTTGAAAGCATGCAAGAGAACCTTAAAGACCTTAAAGAGATGTCGGTTGAATCTTTGAAAGGTGCACTGAAAGACCTGAAAGAACTCATGGACCATCTGGAAAAGGAAATACCGCTTCCGCAGGAAAAGGAAAAAGACGAAGGGCACTTTAGGCACTTTAGGCACTTTAGGCACTTTAGGCACTTTAGGCACTTTAGGCACTTTAGGCACTTTAGGCACTTTAGGCACTTTAGGCACTTTAAAAAATGTCTACCCTTACCGAACAAATCAACAGCTTTCGTTCCATCATCCAAAAAAGTTCCCGAATCGTAGGTTTCACCGGGGCCGGTGTGAGCACTGAATCCGGGATCCCGGATTATCGTAGCCAGGGAGGCATCTGGCAGAAATTCAAACCTGTATATCTTGACGAGTTTATTTCGGATGAAAACAAAAGAATTCTCTACTGGCAAAGGAAAAAGGAATTATGGCAGGGCATTAAAAACGGACAACCAGGCAGGGCCCATTTGTTTTTTAAGGAACTTTATGACAGCGGCAAACTGATGGGGCTTATTACGCAAAACATTGACGGCCTACATGAAAAAAGCGGGCTGCCGAAAGACCTGATGGTGAATCTACACGGCACAAATCTTGAGATTACCTGTTTGCGTTGTGGAGATATCACCGATGCACATGAGCTTTTTGATGATCTGGACCTGGAACATGGCGCGCCCTTATGCGTAAATTGTGGGGGACTGCTAAAGCCGAATACCATTTCCTTTGGACAACAGCTCCGGGGCGAAGATCTGGATAAAGCAAGCACCCTGGCATTGTCATGCGATCTCATGATCGCAGCAGGATCAACCCTTCTTGTCCAGCCTGCCGCATCATATCCCGTAATCGCGAATGAGAACGGAGCAGTTCTTGCCATAATAACCCTGTCCGAAACACCTCTCGATGATGTTGCCGATTTTGTTTTTCATGAAAAATTAAGCGATTTTTTAGATCTTCTTTATGAAACTCCATTTTTTTGAAGCTTTCCGCGACTCCACTAAACAGGATCTTCATTATCAGAAAACCAAATACAGAAGTCAGAAGACATTTTTTAAAATAATGTTGCGCGTTGCGCAACATGCAGTATAATGTAATGAAATGATTAAATCATTTAAACACAAAGGGCTGCAAAAATTTTTTGAGAGCGGCAGCTTAACCGGCATCCGGCCGGAACATAAGCAGAAGCTCAGAATTCGTCTAGCAGCCCTCGACACTGCAATTTGCATTGAGGATATTGCCTTGCCCGGCTTTCGCCTCCACCCATTAAAGGGAAAAAAGAAAGAACTGTGGGCAATTGATGTAAGCAAAAACTGGCGCATTGTTTTCAAATTTCAAGACGGCAACGCATATATCGTCGATTATGAGGATTATCAATAATGAGCATGCACAATCCCCCCCACCCCGGTGAATTTATTCGAGAGGTCTACTTGGAACCATTCAATATCAGCTATCGTAGCGTTGCCTTGAAACTCAAAGTGTCGCCATCTACTTTCCTGCGCCTTATCAAAGGTCAGAGCAGCATAAGTCCTGAAATGGCTCTGCGCCTTTCGAAGGGGCTTGGTCGTTCCCCGGAAAGCTGGTTGGCAATGCAAGACAATTACAATCTTTGGCACGCCAGGAAATCCGTAAATCTTGACGAAATAGAACCACTAGCAATCCAAACCTGAAATACTAACTTTACTTGTTCCGGTTATGATTACCTGTGGCTATTTAGCTGTTATTGTTCTATTTTCTGATCCACAAAAACAACAATAGAGGCTTTCGTGAACCTAGCAAGGAAAATTAATGTATCAAAATTATGATGTCGTGGTGGTCGGCGCCGGGCCGGCGGGAAGTACGGCGGCATATTATCTGGCCAAGAAAAATGTCAAGGTGCTGCTGGTGGACCGGCAGGATTTCCCCAGACATAAAGCGTGTGGAGGGGCACTGATCAATTGCCGGAAATGGCCATTTGAAAATTATATTGCCATAAAAGAGGAGCTCAGGAGTTGCGAGGTCCAAAAGGCCCTGTTTTATTGGCATAAAAAATATGTATGTGAAAAGACGGTGGACCATCTTTTCGATCAGGTAAAAAGACACGAGTTTGACAACCTGTTGCTTGAAGAAGCGATCAAACGCGGGGCTTCTTTCCGGCGATTTCATGTAAAAAGCATCACACCAGAATCAAGGGGAAATAACCTCCGGTATGCTCTTGCAGACGACAAAGAACATATCATCGCCAAACAGATCATAGGCGCCGACGGCTTTAATGGCGTAACTGCAAAATTTCTGGGGAATCCAAGGACCGCGTACGGATTGTGCCAGGAATATGATATAGTCTGCGACAAGATAGACCGGAAAAGCAGGTTCTTTTTTCTTTGGGGCAGAGAACTGGGTTATGCCTGGATCTTTCCCACCTTTGAAGGATACTACGCCGGCCTGGGATTCATCGGCAAAACCAGGAAGAGGCTGCGCTTCTACCTGGATGACTTTATGGAATACATAATACAGCAGGGCTTAATACCAAAACATCACACGGTGCGGAAAATGTTCGGCGGCCCCGACCCGGTGGCCGTCGTCCCTAATTACTGCGACAAACATATAGTTTTATGCGGTGATTCCATGGGCCTGGTCAGCCAGCTTGCCGGGGATGGCATATACTATGCCATGAAAAGCGGGAAAATCGCGGCAGAGGCTTACAAAGAGGAAACCATGGAGGACTATGGGAAATTGATCAAACCGGTTATAGACGAGGTTTCCCTTTTTCAAAAAATACCGCCTAAAAGTCTTGGCATGTTCCTAGCACGATTAATACTGCTTGCCATGACGAGGTCCCATACCGCGCAAGATCTTGTGTTTAAAAAGTTCTTCATGCGCCAATGAACAGCTTTTGGCCCCGTTGAAGAGGAATTCTTCTTACAACCCTTCCGTCAGTTCGTGCACGGTGCCGGCGGTCAAATCAATAACATAAAGTTCACCATTGTTTGCTTCTGCAAATGAACTGATTGCAAGACCACTTTCAATGAGAACCCGGGGCACGGCAGCAGCCTGGGTGCTGCTGTTAATTCCCCAGATGGTGCCGGTGCAGAAATCGCCGTAAATATAGGTGCCTGCCAAACCCGGGATGCCATTCCCCCGATAGACATAGCCGCCGGTAATGGAACAGCCTTCCTGGGCGCCTTCCCTGATATTCCAGCCGTAATTTCCTCCCAGAACTATCCGGTCCACTTCTTCCCAAAGTTGCTGCCCCACATCAGCGGCCCATAATTCCCCGGTTACACGGTCGAAACTCCAGCGCCAGGGATTGCGCAGGCCCCAGGCAAAGATCTCCGCGCGGCCATTGCCGCTGGCAAAAGGATTATCCGGCGGGATACCATAAGGTGTTCCCCCATCGACATCGATGCGCAGCATGGCGCCCAGCAAGGTATCGGTATTCTGACCATGGCCCTGCGGATCACCGCCTGAGCCGCCGTCTCCGAAACCGATATAAAGAAAGCCGTCCGGCCCGAAGGCCAAGTTGCCGCCATTATGGTTGGTAAAGGGCTGATCAAGGCTAAGAAGAATTTCCTCGGAAGCAGGATCGAGAGTGTTGCCGCCATCGCTGCTGATAAAGCGGGAGAGATGGGAGGTTAGCACGGCCGGAGGCGCTGATGCAGCCGCGGTATAGGAAATAAAAACCTGGCCGTTTGCAGCAAAATCAGGATGAAAGGCCATGCCCAGCAATCCCGCCTCAGAAGACGCTGAATCAACCCGGCTACTGATATCCAAAAAGACGGAGGAGGTAGTGGTCGCCTGGTCATTGGCAAATACAAGCACCTTGCCCGCTTTTTCCAGAATAAACCACCGGGAATCATCGCCGGGAGCCTGTAGGAGTCCCAATGGCTGGGTAAAGGAAAGTGCAGCAAATGCCCTGTTCAGCGCCACCGTGCCACGTGTACCCTGCACATCCCCGTTGCTGCTACAGCCGGAAATACTCAACCACACCACCAACAACAGGGCGCCTACCGCACTATGTACCGGAAATCGTTTCATGGCAACTGAGTCTCCTGTTCTGATTATATAGCAGGACACAAGTTCTCTGCATACGGATCAAAAAGACCCGTTTGTATCGTGCTCGTGCTCGCAGTCGTAATCGTAATCGATATTCCTTTTAATTATGATCGAACAAGGAACCGCAGAATCTTGAAGGTATTACTTCAACATTCGTCATTCCTTTTTCGAGATTCGATATTCAAAACAGGTTTTAGCGCAATTATTTATGACGCTTTATATAATAAGCCTTTGGTCATACGAATTTTATAGAAAAGGTTTCTGAATCTTGTCAATCAGTAAAATCTTTTCCACACTTTTCAAGTGATGGTATAATTTAGCAAAGTGCCTAAAGTGAGCTAAAGTTTGAAGTGCCTAAAGTTAAAGGATTTATACCCAATGGGCACTGAAAATAGTCTGATCAGAAGAGTACCATAACTTTAGGCACTTCTTTAAAATTTGAGGCAGGCAAGCATGTCGAAAATGCGTTCACAATTCCACGCCTGGTTTTTTCAGGAAGATTGGGCTGACAGAATACAACGCTGGATGGCTTTGTTCCTCCAGTTAGCCATTTTCGGAGTACTTATCGGCTCTGTTCGGCAGCAGCATTGGTTAGTTTCTTTTACGGCCATAATTGTCCTTGCTCTTACTTTTCTGCCGGCCATCATTGAGAGACAATTGCAGGTTATCCTGCCTGTCGAATTTACCTTAGTTACCTGCTTGTTCCTATTTTTGGCCTTCGGCTTGGGCGAGGTAAGTAATTTTTATCATAAGTATTGGTGGTGGGACCTCATGCTGCACACTTTTTCCGCCTTGGTCATGGGATTGATTGGGTTTCTGTTGGTCTATATCTTTTATATGACCCACCGCATCCAGATGTCTCCTCTCTATGTCGCGATTGTTTCATTCTGTTTCGCCATAACAGTGGGGACTATCTGGGAGATAGCCGAATTTTTACTGGATTGGTATTGGGAATTTAATTTGCAGAAGTCCGGTCTAGTTGATACGATGACGGATTTGCTTGTCAATGCTTTAGGTGGCCTGGTGGCTGGATACATTGGTTTTGAGTATGTCAGGGGAGGTGATTCGCTTATTGCCGACAGGATTGTCCGGCGTTTTGTCAAAAAAAATCCCCGCCTTTTTAAGACAAGGATAAAAAAAAGTAGGAATGATGCTCCAGAGGCGGGATAATCCCTTGACGGTATTTTAATCCCCTTCGTAATTCGATTATTCGAATGTTCGATATTCTGCGGTTCGTTTTCTAAATAGTTCCCATCCGGAAAGTCGCAGACTTGGAGGATGCTGGAACAAGTTGTTTCCAATTTGGAAATGGAAATTTTTCGTTAAGATCAATGAAAACAAGGAGTTACGCGGAGGCGTACGCAGGTACGCCGCACAAGTAACTCTGCAGGTTGACGCTGAGATTGACGAAAAAGGCCATTTCCGGATGGAAACTAAATAACTTTGTGCTATTTCTCGCCGGATTTGTAAAACTTATCTGGTTCCACCACCAGAAGTGGTGGGTTTAGGCAAAACTAAAATTATATGGACTTATTATGCGGTTGAGAATCCTATCATACAACATTCACCGGGCCATTGGTGTTGATCGCCGTTTTCGCCCGGACAGGATCATAAAAATCCTTGACTACTACCAGGCGGATGTGGTGCTTCTTCAGGAAGTGGATGTGGGAGTGCCACGCTCCAGGGAGATGGATATGGCCAAAATGCTGGCCGACTCATTGGACTACCCCTATTACACCATCGGCCTTAACGTCCAACTGCGGAAAGGGCAATATGGCAACGCTACCCTGAGCCGCTATCCCATCAAAGATCAGCGGAACATTGATCTCACCATTGACAACCGCAAATCGCGGGGATGCCTGCATACCTCTCTTTCGATACACGGCAAGGAAGGTAACTCTCATATGCTTGAGGTATTTAATCTCCATCTGGGTCTTTCATATAAGGAAAGACCACGACAGATCGGATTGCTGGTGCGCTCTGCAGAATTCGCTTCACTGACCAATAACCAACCTTGTCTCGTGGGTGGCGACTTCAATGACTGGTGGATACGAATAGCTCCGATGTTTACCGAAATCATGGGATTTGACTGTGCCACCAACCACAAAAGAGGATATCAAAATGCATTCTTGACCTATCCTTCCTTTTCTCCCACCAGCGGTCTCGACAAAATTTTTTACCGGGGATCTATTCGGAGAATCAAAGGCAAATCCTGCCGCATACCGACTGCCAGAGTGGCAAGCGATCATCTTCCAGTCATCGCTGATTTTGAGCTTTATTAGGAAGGTTCCCCAGCATAACATCTGAAACGTATCAAACAGAAAAAAAGCTATGACTCCGGCTGTGGCAAATATGATTAGGTGGCCGATGCACCCTTGTCAATTCAACCCTTGACAAGTCCGGATTTTACATGATTTTCTGAAAAAGAGATCCCAACGAACCTGCCTCGTCTGGAGGAATGGACTGCTCTATATGATTTTTTGACAGGAAATTCCTGGAGGAGAGAAGACTTTACACGCTTATTCATATAAATCATATCAGGCAAGGAGGATTCCCATGACAACGATGAAAGCAATCCGCATCCACTCCTATGGCGGTCCGGAGGTATTGAATTATGAAGATGCTCCCTTTCCGAGCCTGGCAGACGATGATGTCCTTATCCGCGTCCATTCCGCCGGCGTCAATCCGGTTGACTGGAAAATACGGGCCGGATATCTGAAAGATTTTTTGCAGCTTCCCCTACCCATTATCCCTGGCTGGGATGTTTCAGGCACCATTGAAGAAAAAGGAAGCAAGGTAGCTGATTTTCACAAAGGCGATAGTGTCTATTCTTGCCCGTCATTATTCCGGAACGGCGCCTATGGAGAATACATTGCAGTTAAAGCATCTGAGATTGCCTATAAACCGGAAAAACTTGACTATGATAACGCCGCAGCAGTGCCTCTGGCAGCATTAACCGCCTGGCAGTCCCTTTTTGATCTGGCCGGCTTGCAGGCCGGACAAAAAGTGCTCATACATGCGGCTGCAGGTGGTGTAGGCCATTTTGCCGTGCAGTTTGCCAAATGGGTTGGGGCCCATGTTATTACAACGGCTTCGTCACGTAATAAGGACTTTCTCCTGCAGATCGGCGCCCACGAGATAATCGATTATACAACAACCGCATTTGAAGATGTGGTCCGGGACGTTGATGTCGTGTTGGATACCCTGGGCGACAAGGTGTGGGACCGCTCATGGCAGGTGCTGAAAAAGGGAGGAATAATGGTATCAACCCTGCATCCTCCGCCTGTGGATGAAACAGCAGCAAAAACTGACAAGCGCGGCGCCCTGGTCTTTGTGCAGCCGAATGGTGTCCACCTGGGGGAAATTGCCGAGCTTATCGACAGTGATAATGTCAAACCCTTTGTCGGGGAGGTTTTATCTCTAAGGGATGCAAGTCAGGCCCATCGATTGATAGAAAGCGGACACACCCGCGGCAAGATCGTGCTCCGGGTTATTCCCTGAGTTCATGTTCTCGGTAATTCCGGCCATTACAACTGCTGAATACCATATATTGGTAAAATATCACGTTTACCCTTGACCCGTTCTTTATTTTTCCTATATTTTTTTTGGTATCAGTAGTTATCCCATTTTCCACGGTTATGGATCTTAAAGGCTTTATTGAAGAATTTGGAATGCGGAGAAATCCGGGGACTCGATTTTACCATACTTTTATTGGAAAGTTGATGAAACTCATAAATCATTTTAGGGAGGAAGCGATTTTGAAATACGTACTGATTTTACTGTTGTGTCTGGAGTTTTTAGCCGCCAATGTGCTGGCTGCTGAAAAGGTTGCGTTCAAGAACCCTGAGGACGCTGTAAGTTACAGTGTCGGCTATCAAATGGGAAAGGACTTTCTAAAATACGGCATGGCAATGGACCCGGAGGTTATCGCCGCTGGGATTAAGGACGCTTTGAGCGAGACAAAACCTCGCATCAGCGAAGAGGAAATGCGGGTGAAACTTGCCGACCTTCAGAAACAGATGAAGGAAAAACAAATGAAGCAGCAGAAAAAGCAGGCCACTAAAAACCTGGCCGATGGTGAGGCCTTCCTGGCCGAAAACGCAAATAAAGAAGGGGTTGTGACGCTGGCAAGCGGCCTCCAGTACCAGGTCCTCACCAAGGGTGACGGCCCTTCTCCTAAAGCCACCGATACTGTCACGGTAAATTACCGCGGCACCTCGATAGACGGCACCGAGTTCGACAGCTCCTATTCCCGTGGAAAGCCTGCAACTTTCAAACTCGACCGGGTGATTAAAGGCTGGACAGAAGGTCTGCAGCTAATGAAGCCCGGTTCCAAATGGAAACTCTTCATCCCCGCCAAACTGGCTTATGGAAATCGGGGGGCCGGGCCCCGTATCGGGCCAAACAGTGCGCTGATCTTCGAGGTTGAGCTTATCTCGATCGCTGAAAATGAAAAGCAATAATGAAAAAAAGGAGATTTTCCCATGAAAAATTTCGTTCTGATAAGTATTTTCTGTTTCGCTGTCTTAGGTGGAATCTGGATAGCAAATGCCGAAGATAAGGTCCCCTATCCTGATGGGTACAGAAATTGGGTCCATGTTAAATCCATGGTCATATTTCCGGGTCATGCCCTGGAGGACCCTTTTGGCGGCATCCATCATGTATATGCCAATGAAAAGGCGGTTTCCGGTCTCAAGTCCGGGAAATACCAAGATGGTTCTGTGCTCGCATTCGACCTCCTGGAGTATATCGAAGGCGGCAATGCTCTGCAGGAGGGAAAAAGAAAACTTGTCGGCGTCATGGAGAAAAACTCCTCAAAATACTCTGCCACCGGTGGTTGGGGTTTCGAAGGATTTGCAGGTAAGAGCAAGACGGAACGGTTGACGAATGACGGTGGTAAAAGCTGTTTCGACTGCCATGCGTCCAAAAAATCCACGGATTATGTATTCAGTAAGCTTCGGGACTAGAACCCTGTCAAAAAAACCAGTCTGACATGCAATTTACAATGGGCGGCGTATCCCTGTGCTATGTTGCAAGAATACGCCGCCACTCAATTTCAGAACTCCTGACTCCGAAACATGATTTCAGGGAGTTACAAAGCATCCTCGAATTTTGCAATGATACCGATTGAGTGCCTAAAGTTGTTGTTGTTTTCTAATCAGACTATTTTCAGTGCCCCCTATGAGGGGTATAATTCCATTAACTTTAGGCACTGAAATGGCTCGCTCTTGTTTGGTATAATGACAAATTCTCCCGAGGTCAGGTTGTCTGAATTTAAGCAGTTCCAACATGAAAAAAAGGCCCCTGCATGCTGAGTATCCTTGTATGGCAAAAAAACAATGCAATACTTTTTTTTGTTATAGCCCTTCTCCTTTTAGCCGTTTCCGGATGTTCAACTGTCAGACAATCCATTGCAACATTACGAACAACGGACTATTTTATTGCCGCTCAAAATGATTCTCGCGTTTTATTCGAGCCTGGCGCAGAAGCTTATGCCGAAAAGATTGTTGCACTCTTACCTGAGGCAATTCAACAAATTGAAGCAAGACACTATCGTCAGTTTCCCAAACCGGTAAAAATCTATGTTTGCGGATCACAAGAAAGCTTTCGTAAATTATATGGTAAGGATGTGCGCGGAGGGGTGCTCCTGAAATTGTTCTTATCACCACTGATATTCGAAGGAAGTGACCACATAGTCAGCCTTTACCTTATGCATGAATTATCTCACCTTCTTATACTGCAACAGATCGGGCCGCATAAGAGGAACAGGTTGCCATTCTGGTTTAAGGAAGGATTGGCAACCTATGCATCAGATGGCGGCGGAGCCCACAGCGTCACTGAAATGCAAGCAATACATTCGATACAATCGGGAAAGTTTTTTGTTCCCAACGAGTCCGGAGGGTTGATTTTCCGAAATACTCCCAGTGACTGGGGACTTCAACCTCACATGTTTTATCGGCAAAGCATGATGTTTGTCACCTATATAAAGTCAGTAGATGAAGCAAAGTTTACTTTGTTCCTCTTGTCTGTTCAGAACGGCCAAAAATTCTCTAAAGCGCTGAAACAAGTGTATGGGAAATCCTTGGCAGACCTTTGGAACCAATATCTGCAAGAAATTCAAGACCAAGGCTGACAAATTAAATTTAATTGTTTAACTTTCGGCACTTTAGCTCACTTTAGGCACTTTAGGCACTTCTTTTCAACTAGTATTTTTGTATAGTGATAAAAAAGGGATAGACTGGAAACTCCACCAATCTCCGAGTTGGATAAAAACTGGGACACACCTATGACAGAACGACTGGAAATTGCAAAAAACTGGCTGCCGCGCTATACCGGAATGCCGCTCAAAAAATTCGGCGATTACATTCTGCTGACGAATTTCTCATTCTACGTCACAAAATTTGCCGAACGATTCGACTGCAAAATCCACGGCATAAACAGGCCTATGCAGGCTGCTACTAACTCCGAAGGCCTCACCATAGTCAATTTCGGCATCGGTTCGGCAAACGCGGCAACCATCATGGACCTGCTCAGTGCCTGCCGTCCCAAAGGCCTCCTTTTTCTGGGAAAATGTGGCGGCCTCAAGCATGCCACCGAGATCGGTCATTTTATTCTGCCCATTGCCGCCATCCGGGGTGAGGGTACCAGTAACGACTATTTTCCTCCTGAAGTTCCGGCACTTCCCTCTTTTAAACTGCACAAATTCGTCTCGGAAAAGATCATGGAACATGGATACGATTACAGGAGCGGTGTGGTATACACGACCAACCGCCGTGTATGGGAACATGACCAACAGTTCCTGACCCGGCTCAAGCGCATGACATGTATTGCCATTGACATGGAAACGGCAACAATTTTTATCGTTGGCCATCACAATCAAATATCCCGAGGCGCCCTTTTGCTTGTGTCCGATGTTCCGCTTGAACAGGACGGCATTAAAACCGAAGAATCAGATGAGCGCGTCACCGAACAGTGGGCCGAGATCCATCTCCAGCTCGGCATCGAATCAATGACAGAGATCGGCGATAAAGGCGAGCAGACCAAGCACTTTATTTACTGATGTTCTTTGCTGGTTTTGATGGATCGTGAAGACTTAGGTGTGGGGAGTTAAAAAATTTGTCTTTTTAAAATCTTCTCCTCACTCTTTACCCCTCACACCTTTCAGATCCATAAAAAATATACTTTGATGAATCCATGTTTATGCCCCTGAGGGTAAACATGCTCTACCATTACATGTATGTGTCTTACTTGTCCGCTTCTGACACAGCAGCCTCTTCGAAAGTTGCCACCTCGGTCAAGACCGCAACTGCCGCCTCCAACAAATTCATGGCAAGGGCAGCGCCGGTCCCCTCCCCCAGCCTCATTTTCAAATCTAAATACGGTTCGCAGCCAAGGTGTTCAAGCATGATTTTGTGTCCTTGTTCCACACTGCTATGAGCGGCGATGATATATTCTTTCACGACCGGGGCTAAAGAATGGGCGATCAAGGCGCCTGCCGTGGAAATGAAGCCATCGATCAGCACCGGCTTTTTCTGAGCCGCGGCCCCGAGTATCACTCCTGCAATACCGCCGATTTCAAAACCGCCCACCTTGGTAAGCACATCAAGACCGTCTAGAGGATCGGGATTATTTACTTCCAAGGCCTGTTCGACAATTCTAATTTTGTGATTGAACTGGTCGTCATCAAGGCCGGTACCACGGCCGGTCATTATATCAACAGGAGACTTGGTTACTGCCGCCACAATTGCGGTGCTTGGTGTGGTATTGGCTATTCCCATATCACCCGTTCCAAAAACATCCACGGAATCGGCAAGATTGTTTGCAACCTCGATGCCCCCTTCAATAGCTGAAATTGCCTGTTCCCGGGTCATGGCCGGTCCTTTGGCTATGTTTTGTGTGCCCATGGCAACCTTTTTGGAGATAATCCTGCCGCTTGCAATAAGCTCGCTCATATCTGCGGCCACCCCCATATCAACGACAAAAACCTCTGCCCCTGCCTGCCTGGCCAAGGCATTGATGCCGGCGCCGCCGTTAACGAAATTATAAACCATCTGGGGCGTAACTTCCTGGGGAAATCTGCTGACCCCTTCGGCCGCCACACCATGATCGCCCGCCATGGTGACTATCGCCTTCCTGGCAATCGGCGGCCGCATGGAACGGGTCATGCCGGCAAGATCAACGGCAAGATCCATCAATCTACCCAAAGCCCAATGCGGCATGGTGAGTTGGTCAAGCCTTGCTTTGGCCTTGTCGCGATATGCATTGTCCTGTTCTGAAATGCCGACAATGGTCTGTTCCAGTAAATTCATCTCTTCCTCCATAAAAAAACCCGGACCGAATTTTATCGACCCGGGGATGTCCCTTTGTATCCGTAAGATCATTTGGCAAGCCTTTTGTCCGCGAAGGCTTCCTTCCTAATCAAGGCATTTACATACATGATTTCCTAAATCAGGTCAATAGAGAAGAGGACAGATTGTAAAGAGGGAAAATCAGTAAATGATTCCATGGATTTTGCTTAGGGTTCGCGCAGAAATAAGTTCGCAGATTTCGCGCCCAGGTTTGGATTAGATTTAGCTGAGCTGATTGAGCAAAACCACAGGCGTAGCAGCGCTACGTCGAGGATTCTGCAATTGAAGATCGGCCAAAGATGGTCCGAAGACGGGATGTGAAAATGTGAAGTTATTTCTGCGCGAATCCTTAGATGAGATGATCGAGAATATCAAGACGGCGGAGGATGCGGGCCCAGTTACGATCGTCCAGCCGTTTAAGACCCGCTTCCTTGGCAAGCCGCAATGCTTCTCTGTATTCCTCGGAATCAAGCATCCGGTCAATGGGAGGATATTTCATGGCATGGCCGCAGGGCCGATATTGATCCATGACGTTCACATAGGTGTGCCGGGATATCTCTCCGGCCAGAAAGCGCAAAATCTCGCCAGTCTCCTCAAGGCCACCCGGCATGACCAGATGACGCACGAGAAGTCCCTTTTGAGCAATGCCTTTTTCAATGACAAGATCCCCCACCTGCCTGTGCATCTCCTTAAAGGCCTCTCTGGTCCGTGCCGGATAATCAGCAGCCTTGCAGAAACGTTTTGCTGATTCCTTTTGCCAAAACTTAAAATCAGGCATATAGATATCAATGATACCGTCAAGCAGTTTCAGGGTTTCCAAGGAGTCGTAGCCGCTGGTATTGTAAACCAGTGGCACATCCAGTCCATTTTCAATGGCTACAGGCAGGGCCTCGACTATCTGGGGCACAACATGAGACGGGGTGACAAAGTTGATGTTATGGCAGCCCTGTTTCTGGAGACTCATCATCATGGCAGCCAATTGCCCTTCTTCCACTTCAAAGCCTGATCCTTCATGGCTGATGTCGAAGTTCTGACAAAAGACACAAAGGAGGTTGCAGTTGGTAAAAAAAATGGTGCCGGAGCCACTAACCCCCACCAAGGGACTTTCTTCACCGAAATGGGGGCTATAGCTCGATACCATGGCCAACCTGCCGGTGCGGCACATCCCTAATTCGCCCTCCAATCGGTTGACCTTGCAGTTGCGCGGACAAAGTCGGCATTCTGAGAGCCGATGGAGCAGAGCGTTCTTGCGCTTCTCCAGCTCACCATTGGCATACAGTTTCAGGTATCCTGGCTCAAAACCGGCGGTATGCTGTTTCTCGATCATTACAAACCCCATGCAGAGGAAATGGCAGACTTGTGGATCTACTTTACAAAACAATATCTATAAATATAGTAGAGTCCAATAGAAAAGTAATGTTCATCTGAAAGTATGGAGTTTTGACGAACGAATGAATTGACCATCATAGGTCATAGTATATAAAAAATAGGAACAAGGGCCGTGAATCAAGAATCCATGTGGACCAAATGCTGGTTTTTAGGAGTTGGATAATATTATTGTTGACAACATTTATCGACAATATTTTTTGCTATCGTATCTGTAGTTAAGGGGCAATATATAGTACCACAACGTCAGGAATGCCAATGATAATCCTAATCGATTCCTACAATAATCCGGGTTTCCAATTTAACAAAAATTCTTCCCTCCAAAAAAAAGGCAGAATCTATCAGATTCTGCCTTCACTAAGACTAACCGCTGTCCGTGGTAATTTCTACATAACAATCTTATCAATTATTATTACGCCAAGGCACAAGAGACTTTCTTTTCCATTATCGAGCGAATTTCTTTTTCAGATAAAATGGTGCTCCCATTTTTCAACATATACACAATACAGTCCTGGCAGACGTTAAACATATTTCGATAATCATCGAGTTCGTTGGCTATTTCCCAACAGGGCTTATTCGGATTTTTCCGAGCAGGGCATTTTTCTGTTCCTTTGCATCCCATTATTTCCCAACATGGCCATTCACTCTTTGAAGACATCTTTTCCTCCTGACGTCAAATACATTCAACCCAACAGCACTAAGCCATCAGGCAAGACAAATAAATACAAATTAATGTGGTATCAAACTAGAAGAATTGTGGACTGGATAGACTGATGCGTCTGATTGAGCCTTGGAGGGTGGTGAAGGTAGGAAATTAAAGAGATGGGGGCATTGGATTCATACTCGGTTGCAAATGACAAGACCTCTTGTAAATACTGGAGAACATCAAGGTCAGGAGAGTATGAAAAAGTTTTTGCTGCATGAAGATATGCAAGATCTATGTGGTTGCTGCTGTCGCACGGATGATTCCCAGATATGTGTACATCCTCTTCCTGCGGAGAGCAGCCATACATGAAGGGGCTACAGCCATCATAATGTTGACGCTCAAGTGTAATTTTTCCTTTCCCTTTGAGGTCAAGGACATACGTCTCGTTGGCGAACAGATAAGGAGATAACGCCAACAATACAAAAATGATGTTTATCCGTTTTCTGTTGCGAGTAATCATTTATACCCCTGGATCTTTTCTTTGCACCCTCCTCCCTATTTACTACCCAATTGGGGTAATAGTCAAGTGTACAATTACATATCAAATTTGTAGAAGGTTTCCTCTGTAATTATTGCTGTAAGAATATTTTGGACAGCAGAATCAGAATTACACGGCTTTTCTTTTATATTTCCGTTCTTTATGTTACTTTTATCTTAAAGATACTGTGAGTCTTCCTCTGTCAATATTAAAAGGACCTGAACATACGGCAGGCAAAAAAATCGACCAATAATGTCATTGATACGCAGGATAATCCGATCCTCCATCGGCAAAAAGTATATAATGGCGGTTAGCGGCGCCTGCCTGAGCCTTTTCCTGCTCACCCATCTGGCCGGTAACTCCGCAATCTTCTGGGGGAAGGATGTGTATAATGCATATGCTGCTCATCTTCATTCCCTGGGCATCCTCATATATATCTTGGAAGTTCTTCTGGCCCTTGTGTTTTTCGTTCATATACTTGTTGCCGTCATGCTTTATTTTGAAAATCTGGGCGCCCGCCCCAATCGTTATGAAGTTAAAAAGAACGGTGCCAACAATTGGAACTCCAGAACCATGCCGTATACGGGCCTGATTATTTTCATTTTTGTCCTGGTCCATCTCGTAAATTTCCACTTCGGTGAACGCACTGTGACAACAGCGGAAATGGTCAGAGAGGTACTCAGCCGACCTGGATATGCCGCTTTTTACCTTTTTTCCCTGGCTGCCCTCGCCCTCCATGTCAGCCATGGTTTTTGGAGCATGTTTCAATCCATGGGCCTTAATCACCCAAAATACAATAATTTCTTAAGGTATGGTGGTCTTGTCACTGCTTTAGTGATCGGCGCGGTATATATGCTGATCCCGATGCTGGTAACACTAAACGATAAATTTTTGCGATAGAGAGATGGTATTTTATTAGATAAACAAACACTGGTATTACTAAAACCAATTGAAATTTGAGATTTGGGAATTGGGATTGCGGATTTTATTTATTTGTATTGACTTTGGTAGAGTCGCATGGACTGAATAAAGGAAATTCATTCAATCCGAGATCCCAAATCTGAAATCCCAAATCCCAAATCCCAAAGAGAATCTATGCACCTCAATCCCCAAATACCATCAGGGCCGCTTAACGAAAAGTGGGAACGCTGCCGTTTTGAAGCCAAACTGGTCAACCCGGCCAATAAACGGAAATTCGATATTATTGTGGTGGGCGCCGGATTAGCAGGAGCCTCTGCTTCCGCAACCTTGGGCGAACTCGGTTATAACGTCAAGACATTTTACATCCAGGACAGCCCGCGACGCGGTCACTCCATCGCTGCTCAAGGAGGCATCAACGCCGCCAAGAATTACCCGAATGACGACACCATCAAAGGTGGCGACTTCCGGGCCCGCGAGGCCAACGTTTACCGGCTCGCCCAGATCAGCAACAGCATTATTGACCAGTGTGTTGCACAAGGAGTGCCTTTTGCCAGGGAATACGGCGGTTTGCTTGCCAACCGCTCCTTTGGCGGCGCCCAGGTGTCCAGAACCTTTTATGCCAGAGGCCAGACCGGCCAACAACTTTTGCTCGGCGCTTACGGCGCCTTGATGAGACAAGTCAAGACCGGCAAGGTCATATTGTATCCTCGCACGGAGATGCTGGACCTGGTGGTGATTAACGGCCAGGCCAGAGGCATCGTGACCCGCAACTTGATTACCGGCGCCATCGAATCCCATGCCGCTCATGCCGTGGTACTTGCCACTGGCGGCTACGGCAATGTCTATTATCTATCAACCAACGCCATGGCCTCAAATGTCACCGCCACTTGGCGCGCCTATAAAAAAGGGGCCTGTTTTGCCAATCCCTGCTTTGTCCAAATTCATCCCACCTGTATCCCGGTGCACGGCACCTACCAGTCAAAACTGACCCTGATGAGTGAGAGCCTGCGCAATGATGGAAGGGTTTGGGTGCCCAAAAAGGCCGGGGATCAGAGACCTCCGGTCGAAATACCCGAAGACGAAAGGGATTACTATCTTGAAAAAAAATACCCAAGTTTCGGCAATCTTGTCCCCCGTGATGTGGCCTCCAGAAATGCCAAGGAACAGTGCGACCTGGGTAAGGGTGCTGGAGAGACAGGCCTGGCAGTCTATCTCGATTTTGCCGATGCCATAACCAGGGACGGTGAGGATGTTATTCAGAAAAAGTACGGCAATCTTTTTCATATGTATGAAAAAATAACCGGCCAGGACCCGGTCAAGGAACCCATGATGATTTATCCGGCCGTTCATTATACCATGGGCGGCCTCTGGGTGGATTATCATCTGATGAGCAATATTCCCGGTCTTTATGTGCTGGGGGAGGCAAATTTTTCAGATCACGGCGCCAACCGGTTGGGGGCCAGTGCCCTCATGCAAGGCTTGGCAGACGGGTATTTCGTGTTACCTGCCACCATCTGCGATCATCTTGCCACGGCGGACTTCCAAGATCTGGATATTGGTCATGCTGCATTTCGCGAGGCAGAGACTGCGGCCACGGATCGCATCAACAAACTTCTCTCTATAAACGGTAAACGAACCCCGGACGACTTTCACCGTGAACTGGGCCTGCTTATGTGGGATTACTGCGGCATGGCCCGCAACGAGGCAGGTCTCACAAAGGCATTGACCCGCATTCCTGAAATCAGGGAAGAGTTCTGGCACAATCTGCGCGTTCCCGGTGGAGATGGAGATCTGAACCAGACTCTGGAACGCGCAGGACGCATCGCCGATTTCCTTGAATTTGCCGAACTCATGGTCATTGATGCCTTGGATCGGAAAGAATCCTGCGGCTGCCATTTCAGGGAGGAAAGCCAAACAGAAGAGAACGAAGCCCAGCGCGACGATGAAAATTATACCCATGTCTCTGTCTGGCAATATGGCGGAGAAGGCAAAAAGCCCATTTTCCATAGAGAATCGCTCGTCTTTGAAAATGTGCAGCCCAGTCAAAGGAGTTACAAGTGAAAACCATTAACCTGACGCTTAAGATCTGGCGCCAGGCCGGGCCGGATGCCCAAGGATCGTTTCAAACTTTTGAATCCGGCCCCATATCTATTGCCATGTCTTTTCTCGAGATGCTCGATGTGTTGAACGAACGGCTGATAAATAGTGGTGATGAGCCGGTTGCCTTTGACCATGATTGCCGGGAGGGCATTTGCGGCATGTGCGGCTCGGTGGTAAACGGCGAACCACACGGTCCTGAAAAACAAACCACCCTCTGTCAGTTACACATGCGCTACTTCAAGGACGGTGATACCATCGTTATAGAGCCCTTCCGGGCCAAGGCCTTCAAACTACTCAAAGACCTTGTGATTGATCGTAGCGCTTTTGATACCCTCATTACCGAAGGCGGCTATGTTTCGGTAAATACCGGTGCCGCGCCTGACGCCAATTCCATCCCGGTGCCGGCCCCTAAAGCCGAGCAGGCCCTTGATGCTGCCGAATGCATTGGCTGCGGCGCCTGTGTGGCAGCCTGCCCCAACGCATCGGCCATGCTCTTTGTCGGCGCTAAAATTTCTCATCTTGCCCTTTTGCCTCAAGGGAACCTGGAGCGGGCCAAACGCGCCCTTGGTATGGTGAAAAAAATGGACGAACTCGGATTCGGCAACTGTGGCAATGAAAGGCTCTGTGAGGAAGCATGCCCCAAGGGTATTTCAATCCGAAATATCGCGCGCCTCAACCGTGAATACATGAGGGCGACATTCTGTTCTGATGAATGAAATTACTGGGCAGCAGGCTGCTCAATTTTGAGCAGCGCAAAGGAGGAATCCATGCCGGAAAAAGCTTTCAGCTTCGTCTATGACGAATATGGCAATACTAAAAAAATAAAGGTTTACGCCAGGGGGCTCGAAGTCCAGGGCCATAATTACACCAACAAAGGCACATCCTTTACCGAAAAGGAACGACAGGGTTTGAAACTCTCCGGTCTTGTGCCACCGACCGTCAGGTCCATGCAAAGTCAGGTAAAGAACAATCTGCAAATATTTGAAAACAAAATCAATGATATTGAAAAATTTATCTATGTCCGATCTCTTTTCGACCGTAACGCCACTTTGGCGCACGCCCTGTTTGCCAGCGATATAGAGCGCTTCATGGGTATTATCTACACGCCCACGGTGGGATTGGCCTGCCGACACTATTCATCAATGTTCCGCAAGGCCAACGGCCTGCATTTCTATCCCGGCAACATTGACCAGGCTGAAGATATTCTGCAAAATTACGGACACCGGGACATCCGGGTGGCAGTGGTGACTGATAATCAGGGAATTCTGGGCATCGGTGACCAAGGGGCAGGCGGCATTGCCATCTGCCTCGGCAAACTCATGCTCTATACGCAAGGAGCGGGAATCGCTCCCTGGCATTGTCTGCCGGTCTCCCTCGACGTTGGCACTGACAATCAAGAACTTCTGAATGATGATAACTATCTGGGGTGGCGCCATGAAAGGTTGAGCGGCGAAGCCTATGTCAAATTCGTGCAGCGCTTTGCCAAGGCCTTCCGAACCGTATATCCCAATGCCCTTTGTCAATGGGAGGATTTTTCCAAACAAAATGCCTTTGCCATCCGGGATGCCTATCTCCACGATCTTATTTCGTTTAATGATGATATCCAGGGGACCGGCGCCGTAACCCTGGCCGCCATTCTGGCAGCCATGAAAATTAAGGAAGAACCACTCAGCGACCAGGTATTTTTGGTCCATGGCGCCGGCGCCGGCGGTGTCGGCATTGCCGAGCAGATCGAGACCGCCTTGCTGGAACAGGGCTTGCAGGAAGCGGAGGCGCGGGCCCTGATCTATACCCTTGACAGCAAAGGATTGGTGACAACCGACCGTAAACTGGATCCCTACAAGGAAAAATTCGCCAAAGACCCTGCTACGTTGCCGTGGTTTGCGGAGAAGCAGGATGCATCACTCCACAATGTCGTTATTAAAGGAAAAGTGACCGTACTAATCGGCACTTCAGGACAGGCCAACTGTTTTACTGAAGAGATCGTGCGGGCCGTTGCTGCCAACAGTGCACGGCCGGTAATCCTGCCCCTTAGTAATCCCACCTCCATGGCTGAGGCAATCCCGGAAGATATATACCGCTGGACCGACGGCCATGCTCTGGTGGCAACCGGTAGCCCTTTCCCGCCTGTTGACTCTGGAGGGAAAAAAATAAGGATCGGGCAATGCAACAATGTTTTCATATTCCCGGGAGTAGGCCTTGGGGTGTTGGCCTCAGGGGCCCGCGAAGTGCTGCCCTCATCCTTTACAGCCGCGGCCCATGCCGTTGCCGCAATGGTTTCAGCCTCGGACCTCAAAAAGGGCATCCTTTTCCCGCCGATTTCCGACCTGCGGAAGGTAAGCCGCAAAGTAGCGCACCGCGTGGGACTGGCCGCCATCAAGGCCGGACTGAGCGGCCTCTGCGTCTATAGCGAATACCAACACAATAATGATTCGGAACGGTTACAGGCTCTTATCGACAAGATGCGCTGGCAACCGAAATATCTACCCCTGGAGCCTGTTTAATCCGCATCAATCACTAAATGGCTTGTTTTCATGCTCAAGCAGGGTACAGCAAATTGATGACCACTGCCGCCACCACAAGTTCAACTGCACCGCGGCCGTTCATGCCGAAACCGATCACCATGGACTCCCGGTTGGAATGGCCTAATAGCTTGGCACCCAGGCCACAGCCCGCCAATTTCCCCAACACGGCAACTAGAGTTATGACCGAGGCAAAAAGCACAAAAGAGCCGCTCCATTCAAAATGGAGATGGAAGGCGAGAGTAGCAAAGAAAATCGGCGTTAAAAAGCCATAGCTTATCCCGAAAAAACGGGTAGCAATAACCTTATAGATCTTTTCCTCCAGAATTTCTCTCCTTACAAACTGACCAGCCAGAAATGCGCCGATCACCAGATGCAGCCCTGCCAATTCGGCAAGCTCGGCCATAATCAGGGCAACAATCAGGGCAAAGGTGAAGGCCTTGCCGCCGTCGTCCCGCAAGCGTTTAGTCAAAAAAGGAACCAGAAACTCACCGGCCAGGATGGTGAAACCGAAAAAGAGGACAACCTTGAACAGCAGGAAAAATAAGCCGGACAAGGCAATAGTGCCGCTCTTGGCAAGCCCTAACAGTACGGACAAAGTAATCAACGAAAAAATATCATCGGCAATGGCGGCGCCCATAATGATATGACCAACGCTTGACCGATGGATCCGCATATTCTGCAGAATAACAGCCTGCACGGCAATGGCGGTGATGGAAAGCCCCATGCCCATAAAAAGGGATTGATAGACGGTGCCACCGAAAAGATATGTCACCAAAAAGCCTAAGGTGAACGGCACGACAAAGCCGCCGAAAGCCGCGGTCAAAGAGGGCCAGATATGCTCCAACAACTCCCTTGGGTCCATTTCCATGCCTGCGTAGAACATGGCAAAGAAAATACCCAGCTCGGCCAGGAATTCAAGTTGGACAGAATCATGAACCAGATTGAGCAGCGGCGGCCCAAGGATGAGGCCGGCGACAAGTTCACCCAGCATAACCGGCAGGCCGAATCTGGAGAAAAGAGAGCCAAGGAGCCAGGCAGCGCTCAAAATCAGGAGGAGATTGATGATCAAATCTTGGGTAATCATGGTTTCTCAATGAAAGTATGTTTCTTGTCTTGCCAGCAAGACAATTTACGGTAGAGTATATCCTTTGACATTATCAAAATGATAATCGAAACAATCCATTCTGTCTAACAGGCAAAATGAAACCATAATCCGATTCTTCAAATCAGCAGAACCATGCAACATTGGAAAACACTTCTCAAAAACAGCATCACCGACCCGGAAGAACTTCCCCGGGAACTCAAAGGGGACAACTCAAGCCTCAATAAGGTGACTGCCCTCTACCCTATGCGCGTCAATCCCTATTATCTCAGTCTCATCCGTCAAAAGGGCGATCCGATATGGCTGCAGGCCATACCCGATAGCAGGGAACTCCAGGACACTACCTGTATGGAAGATCCCCTTAATGAAGAAGAATTGAGTCCCATACCGAACCTCATCCACAAATACCCGGACCGCGCCTTGTTCCTGGTCTCTTCACAATGCGCAATGTACTGTCGTTTCTGCACCAGAAAGAGAAAAGTGGGCACAGCCCGTATGACCATAACCCGGGACACCATCCGGGCGGGACTTGACTACTTGAAAAAAACACCGGCAATCCGTGATGTGCTGATCTCAGGAGGCGATCCTCTCCTGCTCTCCGATGATCAGCTGGACTGGATTCTAGGACGTTTACGGAAAATCCCAAGCATTGAAATAATCCGCATCGGCAGTCGGGTGCCCTGCACCTTGCCGCAAAGGGTAACGGTGCAGTTGGCAAATATCCTGAAACGCTATCACCCTTTGTATATAAACTTGCACTTCAATCATCCCGATGAGATTACCCCGGAAGCAAGCCTGGCCTGCGCCCGTCTGGCAAACGCCGGCATACCGTTGGGCTGCCAGACCGTATTGCTGAAAGGTGTGAACGATAATCCGGAAATAATGAAAAAATTAATGCATAAACTTTTGCTTAATCGGGTCAAACCATATTATATTTTTCAAGGGGATATGACGCAAGGGACCAACCATTTCAGAACTCCCGTTGAAAAAGGTCTCAACATCATGAAGTTTATGATCGGCCACACCTCGGGTCTGGCCGTCCCCACATATGCGGTCGATGCGCCGGGAGGAGGCGGGAAAATCCCCCTGCTGCCGGATTTTAGTGTCAAGCTGGAAGAGAATCTTACCTTTACCAGCTACCATGGTCTGGCCTGCACATATATGAAAGCGGGTTGAGAAAGTTTTGACTAAAAATGCCGCTTAACGCCTACGAGTTGTCCAGAGGGACATATAATGGAAAAAAAAATACTTGTAGCCACCGACGGCTCGGTATATAGCTCCAATATCATCCACTACCTTAGCCGTCTTTTCACCGACCTTGAGGACATCCGCCTCCATTTTCTCTGCATCGTGCCTACCACCGCCCTGCAGGCCGGTAGGGAATGGATGGACGAAATGGACGTCATGGCCTCCATCGGCCCTGAAACCAACAGAAAATTTACTGCGGCCAAACGGTTTATGAACGAAGCGTCGCTGCAATTGGGGCGCAAAGGCATCGCACCGGAGCAAGTAACCACCGAAGTCAAACTATCCCGCATTGGCGTTGCCAAGGACATCATTTACGAGGCGAAAAAAGGCATATATGATGCCCTGATCATCGGCCGCAGGGGAATCAGTAAGCTGGAAGAATTGATCATGGGATCCATTTCAGCGACCGTCCTTGAAGGCTCCGGCAATATTCCGGTATGGATTATCGACGGCCATGTCGATTCACGGAAATTCCTGGTGCCCATTGATGGTTCAACCCATTCCCTCAGGGCGGTTGATCATCTCGCCTACATCCTGAAAGACAATCCTTTTGCCGAGATCACCCTGCTCAACTCCGAGGCAATGTTTGCCAAAACCGTGCCGATCAATCCCGAGGATTTTTATGAACAGTGGACGAAAGAATGGGTAGAGGAACATCTGAAAAGGCCGGACAGTCTTTTCCATGCCCCTACGCAGGTCCTGGTGGAAGGCGGATTTCCACGGGATAAAATCCATCATTTCACCACCAGAAAGGGTCTCTATCCCAGCCGCCAGATAGTTCGACAGGCCCTGATCGACGGCTTCGGCACCATTGTGCTCGGTCGCCGGCCTGGAAATATCTCAAAGGGGTTGTTTAAAACGGTTTCCGCCAAGGTTATCGGCATGGCCCAGGATGTCGCCATCTGGATTGTCGAATAATCCCTCACAATTTATGGTCTCTTCAATAAAATTCAGTACGTTCATAAAAATATTCTTCCTTATCGCTTGGGTCGCTCTTTTCGGCATGCTGCTGCAACGTGACTATTTTGTCAAGGCTTTGGATATCAAGGAAGAACAGGTCTTAAAACGAGGCCGCGAAGAAAGCTTTTTAGGTATTTACTTCCGTGACGAACGGATCGGTTATGTCAAGCACAAGTTGATACCGCTTGAATCAGGCGATTTCAAGCTATTTCAGAACGCCTATCTGCTGCTCAATATCGTAAACCAACAACACCCGGTGCGGATGAATATCGAAGCCGAGATCACTGGAGGATCGCAGCTCAAAAAATTTACCTTCAACCTCACATCGCCCTTTTACAAAATGGATGCTCAAGGCAGGGTCAACGGCAACATCATCCGCTTCTCCCTATATACCGGTAAAGAAAAGATAGAAGATGTCATTCGCCTCAAAGATCCGCCGCTCCTGTCAACCAACCGTCGTGCTTACTTACTCAAACAAGGTCTGCAAAAAGGGGAAAAAATAAAGGTGCCGTACTTTGACCCAATATCACTTTCCGGCAAGGACACGGTGCTTAAATACCGTGGTATCGAAAAAATCTTGGTACAGGGCCGAATATACAACCTGCACCATTTTGTCGAAACCTTTTCCGGGATGCGGATCAACAGCTGGCTCG
>CALZHT010000071.1 GCA_945787445.1 uncultured Desulfobulbaceae bacterium | reverse complement strand
GCCGTTACTTCAAGTTCTTACAAATTCGGAATACAAAGTTAATATGGAAAAGAAGTATAATCAGTTGAAATTATTTGATTAATATTCCGGACACTAATGTATTCAAGAATAGAGAATGTTTGTGGAAAGGGATAGTAGAATCGCTTCGGATTTGATTACAATTGATGCCGCTCACTCTTCCTTGTTCCCCGACCTTGTATGCAGCCAGGATGACGTCTATCCCGCCACCGCTTCACCGGGCTTCAGATTCGCAAAGCCAACTGGATTGCCACAGCCACCGGAAAGGTTAACAGCAACCTCTGGCATAGAGGAAAGCGCATCCTTGCTATAGAGCCCCTGGTCAACTGCATAGCCCGAACCGGGTTGTTGCTTGCTGGGTCAACAGGACTCCTTCTTGCCACCTGTTTCGGCAAATCCCTCGTATCGAGTCTTCACGACTTGTTTGATTTCATCAGGCATCATTTCTTTCGTCCTTTTGTATCTGCACCAATACCGAGTCGAAAGGGACTACTTTATAGTAATGAGAATCTCACTTTTCATCCCAGCTTTTGCTTGACAGGAGCCAATCATTCCCTTACCATATCGCCATATGGCAATATGGCCAAAGGAGAATAAAATGCGAAAGTTCATCCGGGTTATGAAAGCGCTATCGGATCCCAACCGGGTCAAGATTATCAAAATGCTTTGTGAAAAAGAATTATGCGTTTGTGAAATCACGGCGGTGCTCGGCCTGGCACAATCCACTGTTTCCAAACATCTGAAAATATTAGAGGAAGCAGGCCTGGTGTGTTATCGCAAGGAAGGGTCCTGGATCAATTACCAATTGTCCGAAGGCGATGATTCCAGGTACGCCCATGCAATGTTGGAACATTTAAACGAATGGCTTGCCGATGATGCCCAGGTCCGGGACATTTTGACCAGGATGCAGAATGTTGACCGGGCACAAATCTGCGCAGCATAAGCAGTTGGGCATGGTGTTTGATTATGAAAAAAATTGAAAACGATGCAGGCTGTGCCTCTACCGTTGAGACTCCTTATCCTGGGAAGAATATCGATAACCAGACGAAGCAGGTAAAATATGTTCTCCTCGGTCTGCTGATTCTTGCAGCCTGGTTTGTTATCTACAAACAATTATTGGCCTTTTCCGGTTTTGTTACATTTCAGCTGTTCGGGCTCAATGAAGGCAGTCATCTTGGTGAAGCGGTCCATTTTTTTCTTTATGACACCCCCAAGGTGCTCATGCTTTTGACTCTTGTTGTTTTTGGCGTCGGAATCATACGTACTTTTTTTACCCCGGAGCGGACAAGAAATATCCTGGCCGGCAAAAGAGAGTCGGTCGGCAATGTCTTAGCAGCGCTCCTGGGCACTGTCACCCCATTCTGCTCCTGTTCCGCAGTGCCGCTTTTTATCGGCTTTGTTACGGCAGGGGTGCCGCTCGGAGTAACCCTTTCCTTTCTGGTCGCAGCCCCCCTGGTCAATGAAATAGCCCTTGTCCTGCTCTATGGCCTGCTCGGATGGAAAGTTGCCGGCCTCTACCTTGTTACCGGTCTTTTTGTAGCCATAGTTGCCGGCTGGATAATAGGCCGCCTGGGCATGGAAAATCACATTGAGGAATGGGTGCAGGAAATACGAACCAATGTTGACGACGTCCCGGATGAAAAATTGACTTGGGATGAACGTTTCCTCAGGGGCTGGGAAGCGGTGAAAGATATTGTCGGCAAAGTGTGGATCTATGTGGTGGCCGGGATTGCCGTAGGCGCCGGAATTCACGGCTATGTGCCGGAGGGATTCATGGCTTCCATCATGGGTAAAGGGGCCTGGTGGAGCGTGCCTGCCGCAGTGGTCATCGGCGTGCCCATGTACTCCAATGCCGCCGGAATCGTACCGGTCATCCATGCATTGCTGGAAAAAGGCGCGGCCTTGGGCACGGTTCTCGCTTTCATGATGAGTGTGATCGCCTTGTCCCTTCCGGAAATGGTTATTTTGCGCAAAGTGCTCAAGCCGAGACTTATCAGCGCTTTTATCGTGGTGGTGGCATCCGGTATTTTACTGGTGGGCTATCTTTTTAATCTCATTATTTAATGGAGATCTACCATGGATATCAAGGTGTGTGGGCCGGGTTGCCCGAAATGTACGCAAGCGGAAAAATTAGTCAAAGAAGCTGTCGGCGAAACCGGCGTCGAGGCAACCGTTGAAAAGGTGACCGAATTTCAGGAGATGGCCAAGCTGGGGATTCTGTCGACGCCGGCGGTGGTTATTGACGGACAGGTCAAATGCGTCGGAAAGGTGCCGACCAAGAAAGAAATCCTTTCCTGGATCGGTTAACTCTTTGAGAAGGAATCAAATGAAGGCCAAGAGCTCTGTTTTAATTGTATTGATGATGATCATGATATCAGCAGGAACCGCCCTGGCTGGACCAGCTGAAATTCCTGTGAAAAATACTGTAACCCTTGTTGATCTCGGGGCTAAATCCTGTATACCATGCAAGGCCATGGCCCCGATTCTAGAGGAGCTGAAGAAAGAATACAAAGGCCGGGCGGAAGTCATTTTCATTGACATCCGGCAGAATCCGGGCGAGGCGAAAAAATTCAAGGTAAGCATAATTCCGACCCAGATTCTATATAACAGGAATGGCAAGGAAGTCTTCCGGCATATGGGTTTTCTTGACAAGAAATCCATGAGTGCAAAAATCGAGCAGTATCTCGGAACAGAATAATGCTGGACTCTCTGGTCCCGGCTATAAACAACTGGATTCAGATGGCAGGGGCGACCGCCCTGGCCGCATCCTTCCTGTGGGGTGTGGTTTCCGTATTGTTCAGTCCATGCCACCTGGCCTCTATTCCTCTCCTTATCGCCTATGTGGGTGGGCAGCAGAAAATTCTGACGCCAAAGGAGGCGGCCCGTTATGCAGTGCTGTTTGCCGCCGGTCTTTTTATATCAATAGTTGCCGTGGGTGTTGTCTGCGCGGCGCTCGGGCGTATGATGGGCGATGTGGGACCGTGGTGGCAGATTGCGGTGGGAGTATTGCTGATCTGGGTCGGCCTGGGAATGTTTGGCGTGACAAGCTGTAACTTCGGAGGCGCAAATTTCACGCGCTGGCAGATCAGGGGCTTGTCCGGCGCCCTGATTCTCGGCCTTGCCTATGGCCTGCTTTCCGGGGTCTGCACCTTCGGCTTTATTGCGCCCATCCTCGGCATCATCACTTTGCAACAAAAAATTGCCACCGGAGTTTTGATGATTATCCTCTTTGCTGCTGGTCACTGCCTGCCGCTGGTGGCGGCCGGCACCTTCAGTGCTGCCGTGCGGAATACCTTAGCCAGCCATGCCTGGCAGCGGGCTGCTGACTTGTTCCGCCGCACTGCATCCATTGTTATCATCGGGCTTGGCATGTATTTTATAGCTGGAGCATTGTATCCTTGAGCGTTTCTTAACATTATGGATTTTTTTGGTAATGAGTAGTTTATGAGGCTGCCGACAACTCAGAAGTAATTGCAAAAGCGACAAAACATTGCCATATGCCTCATTAAAATCCCTGATAATCAAGCAGGAATAGTATCCACAGCAGCATATTCCGGTTCATGCAGCGGAATAAGGATATCGGCCATTTCTTTTACCTTGAGCATGATATCATAGGCTACATTCACATTGATATGGGTGCCGGGCGGGATCACTTCCATCTCCATGGCGGTAATCTGTATGGGTGGGAAAAAGTTCTCCTTGATCAGACAGAAGCCGGTGATGGCGGCCTTGCCTTGCGCCGTATCAACCAGGACCGTTAATCCCCCCTCGGTATGGACAGGGGTATGGATAACCCGGACTCCGGGCACTATTTCCTGGTCATTGGTGATTATTTTTATCTGGCCATTTGCTTCCACGTCCATGATGTACTCCTCATTATATCGAAAATCCAGAGGATGAGGATTATGAACGTGTTCCATTTCCTTTTCATGGACATAAAAAACCGCGTTCCCGCATTTGTAATCGTTTTCGCAGTGGTCGTTATGCAGGTGGGTGTGGATGACAATGTCGATATCTTCCGGCTTCAGATTCCAGCGGGCCAACCCATCCTCAAAGGTATAGATCTTGCCGTTGATATTCTTTTCTCGATCCTCTGAGATGATCGGCATCATTTCACCGGTATCGACCAGAATTTTCTTGTCACCCCCTTCCAGATACCAGCAATATATGGGAATGGTGTAGGGTTCGCCATTGCCGTATTGATAGGTCATCATACTCTTGTCAAAGACCTTGGTACCCATAACAATAGGATGGATTGCATACAGGCTCATATATTCCTCCGTCAAATGAATGTGTTGAATATCCTAAAAATGCTGAAAGGCTACTGGATACTACACATATTCTGGAAATGAGTACTCCCTAAACATCTGTAGTTTCTCCGTCGTCCGATAACGGATCTTGATGCTCTTGGGGCTCAATAGTGCTTTTATCCTGTTTGCGCTGTCTTTTTTCTTCTTTCTTTTTTTTCTTTGCCAGCTCTTTTTTACGCTTTTCATATTGAAAATGAGATTTTGCCAATGTGTTATCCTCTTAGCAGAAGTGCTTGATTATGCACAAAGAATCGCCTTAACGTAAAAGAAGGGCTTTGCACAGGGGAAAAGCCCTTCTTTTATCAAACTGTACAAGGCCGGTTGAACATTATTATTCCAACCATATTGGCCACAGACGCTGTAGTTCTCTACCTGTCTCGTGGGTCCTCCTTATTCGCATCAGTGGCCGTCCGGAAGATTTTGTTTCCGGATGGAAACTATTTATGGGCCGGCCCGCCATAGCCACCCGTGGCCTCTTCCTTTACGGTTTCTGCAAGCTCTTTGGTATCCTCGACAGCCTTCTCGGCAACAGCCCCTGCTCCTTCAACCGCCTCTTTTGCCATCTCCTGGGCGCTTTCCACTGCGGTCTCAGCTTTTTCCTCCGGTTTGGAACATGCCCCAAAAGCAAACATGAGGCTGAGTGAAGCCACGGCAACAACTAATGGAATTAATTTTTTCATTTTTTCTCTCCTTTTTAAACGTTAGATTTGATTACCATGCAGTACATAACCCCTGTAGCCCTCGTACCAAAAACAAATTCACATTCATAATAGAGTATCCAGCAGGATACAAATATATTTTTATAATCGGATCAAACAGAAGTTTAAACCATGCAACCATTCTGTTATTTTCTGATCGTGAATCGGAAAAATAATATTGTCAAGCATTACTGTCTAAAATCAGGAAATGCAAGGGCATTTTCGCTGGTGCAGGCAACACCACATACGAATAATTTCCAATGCCACCTATATTAGTTCCCATCCGGAAAGTCGCAGACTTGGAGGATGCTGGAACAAGTTGTTTCCAATTCGGAAATTGACAATTTTGCGAAAGGTCAAGGCGATCAAGGAATTGGGCGGAGACGTACTCGAGTACGTCGCACAAGCAATTCCGCAGATCGACGCTGAAATTTCGAAAAAGGGGCGTTTCCGGATGGAAACTATATTAAGTTATTGCCGTGGAGAGGAGATTTATCAGGTTACGAAAAATTTAGTGTGGAGATCTTTTCAAGGTTACGCTCAATGTGGGGTTCCACAATATCAGCTGATATATTTCCCAACCCACATATGACTCATTCTAAATGATAGAATTATCAGGTATATTGTTATACCGAGAAAGGCGATCCCTAGTACCCAATACAGTGATCGATGAAATTGAAGTTTTACCCTTAAAAAAAATTTGTCACACCTGTTCGCTTTACTAGGGACTGACTGAAATACCACAAGGAAAGTATAGGCAACCACGCACCATAAAATCCCCACGATACTAGGAGCCAGAAAGAATTCTTCTTGATGAGAATTTCTCGAAAATATAATCCCGATAATTATTGCACTGAAAATAAACGACAAAATTATGACAATCGACTTCAGCGGTTGTAACCGAATCGCTATTTTATAAAAAATATCGATCATATTTTATGGCGCACCGAAATGTTTTCAATAACGTGCTGTTGGTAAAATGATGTAAAAATGAAGATATGACATAGCGGAAATAGCCCAAAGCTGATTCCTTTTCCTGCCAATCATTTCTTAATAACCATACCACTTTTAACAAAAGGCGTTCTTTACTCCATCCATTGGAACTGAAAAGAATGCCGGTTTTTCATCAAAACGTCTCCACATTATGAATATTTTTTGTTCTTCCCCGGAAAAAAATCCACAGCCCTCGAAGAATATTTTCATGCTATATTTAGAGACTAGTGGAATTGGACGACATGTCAAACTTTGATGATCCCTGGAAAAGGTCGGGAAGAAGATTACCGTGCCATGTAATTTCAATTAGCAGCATTACTAAACGGCTCGTTATTTTTTTCTTGATTTTCATTTTAAGACGGATATCCTTTGTTATGGTCCCATGATCAGATCCCAAACTGGAAACAATTTTGGGTATCACTCCACACACAGAATTTTGCGGACTGTCTATTTAAGTTACGGGGAGGGAGGTTTATTATGACTATCTTTGGTTTGGATCTTAGCAATAAAAATAACAATATTATTCTGTTCGGTTTGCTCCTTGCATTGCTAATGGTGGCTGGCTGCGGCAGTTCAAATGACAGTAACTTTGACAACTCATATCCTGCCAATACATTGACCGCCTTATCCAGCAACGAGCAGCTGGAAACCTATTTAAAGGATCAGTTTGCCAAAAGCGTCATTACCTATGAAACAAATGATAACTTTTTTGATGGACCGGTGCTTCCGCTACCTGGAATAGGAATTGGAGACGGTAGCGCTGGTGCCGGAATTGAATCAGGCAGCAGTTACACCAATACAAACGTCCAGGAAGAGGGTGTTGATGAAGCCGACCGTGCCAAGACGGATGGCACATACTTATATATTGCTAAACAGCATCGGGTCGCAGTTGTTAAGACCTCTGAGCCGTTTCAGGAAGTGGGCGGGATCGATATTAACGGAATTGTCGACGCCCTTTATCTCTATAAAAACGTCCTGGTTGTTCTATACATTCCATTAAATGGAGAAGGTGACAGGTTACGTTCATCCTCCCAGCCGATAGGTGTTCCGTGTTGGATACCCTATGACGCAAAAGTAGGAATAAGCCTATATGATGTGAGTAATCCTGCTGAGCCTGGACTTATCAAAACAGTTGAGATGGACGGCTATCTCGTTGACTCGCGCCGCATTAACGGCAAGCTTCACCTCATCCTGCAGTTTCTGCCGAATCTATCTTCCCTTACCCTTTATTGCGACAAAGATTCATATGGTGAGGTGGTTGCCGCCAATCGCAGTGCCCTTGAAAATTTGACACTCGAACAATTGATCCCATTTTACCAAACAAACTCCCTACAAAACGGTGTGGGTATAAGAAAGCAGGCCATTGCTCCTGAAAATTTTTATCGCGCCATCGACGATGACGGCGGCGGCAGCGTTACTACGGTGATTACTATTAACCTTGATGCGCCGGAGATGGAGTTTGACAGCATCGGGATTATTGCCAATGCCCATTCAGTGTATGCCTCAATGCAGTCCCTTTATGTTATTTCGAACCGCTTACCCTATTTGAGTATGCCAACCTCGATACCTGAGCAGTACATGGCAGTCCACAAATTTGACCTGACCGGAGAAAAAGTACAAAGCGTTGGCAGCGGCGCAGTAAAGGGCTGGATTCTGAACCAGTTTTCTCTGGGAGAATATGAGGATGTTCTGCGGATCGCCACTTCCACCGGAAATATGTGGGGGCCAACGCCCTCCTCTGAAAACGGTGTATATTGCTTGACATTTCAGGATAATAAGATGGAAGTGATCGGCAAACTTGAAAATCTGGCCCCTGGCGAGCAGATCTATGCGGTCCGTTTTATTGGTAAACGGGGTTTTCTGGTGACCTTTGTCAAGGTTGACCCTCTTTTTACCCTCGATCTTTCCGATCCTGCTGCGCCGAAGGTCGCAGGAGAACTCAAAGTGCCCGGATTTTCGGAATATATTCATCCATATGGTGAAAACCACCTGATCACAATCGGCAAGGATGCGGTTAATGACAGCGGCTTCGCCTGGTATCAAGGCGTGCAGTTATCGATTTTTGATATCACGGATTTCAGCAATCCGACATTGGTAGGCGAACCGCTCCTTATAGGCGACCGGGGCACGAATTCGGAAGCGCTTTATAACCATAAGGCGTTTACCTTCTGGAACCAGAATAATCTATTGGCAATCCCGATCGATCTCTATGAACATGCATCGGAACCAACCTCACCATCTGTCTTTGGACAATATCAACATAGCGGTCTTTATGTGTATCGGGTTTCCGTGGATAGGGGGTTCGAATTACAAGGCACTATCCAGACCCGGACGACTGGATTCCCCCTTTGGACCCGCGGTGTATTCATCGATGAGTATGTCTATTCATTAACTCCGGGATCTGTTTATAAGGCATTGATTGAAGATATGGCTCAGACTCTTGAAACACTACCATTGGTGGATTGAAAAGGCCTGTAAAAATTGACAGACTCGCAAAAAGACGGGAAAACGTAAAGCTGCAAATTTTCCTCCCAAACCAGCCTTTTCCCTACTACAGTAAGTAGTACATGATCAGGGCAAATTCGCAGACGATCGGCACATAATATCCACATGCCGCCGCTTTTCTTTTTCCGGCGACCTTTTTATGTAATTCCGAATCATTCAGGACATGGCGCACGTAACTGCGCACCCAAAACGGCACAATATTTTCCAGTAAATACCGGCAGAAAATAGGTTCGAGAACTTCATCGGATGGTTCGTTGCCATACCAGGAGCGATAGGCCTCTGCAAAGAGCTTGAATTCACCTATTTTCAGAAGCTTGGCTGCATTTCCTACCTGATCGGCGTCAATGGGTATGTTGTGGGCGATATGCATAACATGCCCTCCTGGAACCGGATACAACGTCGCTAAAGGACCTGGATACCTATTCTTCCACATCCGGATACTTGAAAAAAATTGTGCGATTTAATAAGGATATTTTCAATACAGCCTGGCAGGTTTGTCAAGGGTAATTTTCGTCTGTTCTCGTGATCGAAAAATCGCTGTAAGTTTCTGCTTATATTCAATTTTTTTTCATACATCAATTATGGCCTGCAACAAAAGTATACTATCATTACTACCAAATTAATTAACACAGAATCATATCAGGAGTTTGCAATTGTTATTTTTTCACACAAATTCCATTAAACAGTTTACTGCTGTCCCCTCTCCCCGGATGTAATGATATGAACATACATAATAAATCTCTCCATGCGGGCGATGGAAATTGCTTTCGCCTTCAACATTGGGAGAACAACAGCTGATCAAAAAGAACAGTTTAATCCGAGGGGGGAATCATGAAACATCCACTACAATTACTGGCAATTATAGTAGCAGCATGTTTGGCAGCTTGCGGCGGTGGCGGTGGCGATAGCGGTCCCGTTGGCGGTGGCAATGCTAACACACATCCAAGCCAATCACTTCCAGATGAGATTAATAGTCTATTTGCTTTCACACCCAACCAGCCGATTGATGTGACCTATGTGTGCGGCAGGAGCAACTCTCAACTGACCTACTATTTTGATTTCAAAACCGATTTGACTTTTGATGTGTACTTTACCACCGATACGCACCAGGACGTAACCTTTTCAGGTACCTATACCTATCAAAATGATGTTATTCATATTACCTCACAAAGTTTTATTTTGCCTCTGGATGAAACCACAATGAGCATCACGCCGAGAATGGGGCTTGTTGGATTATTCGAGACCCAGAACATGGCTTGTGCCGCTTACGGGCATGGCTACAACGATCAAAATGCTAATGTCAGTGCCTCCTATGGCTGTCCATATATCAACATCGGTCCGGCAAGCCGCGATGTTAATGCGATCGAATTCGTGCATCATGCCATTCCATTTAGTCTGGCGGTGGACGGTTCAATATTTCGACAAAAAGATGTTGAAGTGTCGAGTAGTATGAATCCAATAATTACCAGGGGATATGGCATCTACCGCCGTTCCGGTGATGTCTTTTATGCGGATTTCGGCAATCAATTTAATGATCATAATCTTCTAAAGGGAAGCTTTAGCAACAGCGACCAGCAAATAACCGTTGATCAACTGGAGCCTTCTGCAGGTCCATGCAATCGCCGTTAAAGTTATTTCAGAACTCCTGGCCTGAAAACAAAAGTTCAGGAGGTTACGATACGTTAATGGATTTTATAGCGACACCGGTTAAGTGCCTAAAGTGCGCTAAAGTTCGAAGTGCCTAAAGGTTAAAGAATTAATTGGTCAAATAAATACAACAACTTTATGCACTCTTAACATGACAATACAATAAAGAATACTTATCATTTAGACATAAAAAGCAGCAATAAATTGCTAGAAGCCTGCCGGTTTATGAATATATACGTTGACTGACTGTTAAATAATGGATGGGAACTGCAAAAATGCAAAAAAGAACTAAGGTCATCCTCCTTTTTTCTCTTGCTCTACCAACTGCAATATTGTCATTCAATTTGCTCACCAGACCCAGTACAGCCGATCCGTATTTCACTTACATTTCTGCATACCCCGTGGGTGATTATGTTCAAATCACTACAGGAGAACACCTTGTTATCCCCTTTGCATTCAAAGTTGGAGAAGCCCATTCACAGGTGAACTTCGAGATACACGATATGTTGTTTGACAAGAAAGTTGTATCTCTGCAAGAGACAACGGTGCCGGTAAGAGACGGTACAGCAACCTCAAAAGCCATCTTCACGGTTACTCCAAAGCAGAGAATAAAGCCGGGGAGCTATCACCTCAAAATTGTGGCCAGGGACAATGCTACAGGAGCTGTTATCCGATCAGGCAGGATACCTGTAATGGTCGATATGGCTGAGGTGATAGCCAAATGCTCCTGTTAATTAATACCTCTATAGAAAAACCTGACCGTCCATCCGGATAATGTGTTTTTAGTAATCAGCACTTGTAAAACCTTCATACTATCCTGATAGCGACCTTCCTCCTTATTGAAAAGCCTGGCGGAAAAAATTTTCCATATCCTGCCAGGACACTATGTCGGCCTGTTTATTGTAGCCCAGTGGAATTTTGAACTTTGCGGCAAATTCATCTGCCGCAGGATTGGTGAAACTGTGCTTGGCACCGGGATAGGAATGGAATTGCAGGGACACATCCGCCGCCACCATCTCTTCGATGAAGGATTGAATCTGCTGCATTGTGAGAAATTTGTCTTCCCCGCCATTACATACAAGCACCCTGGCCTTTACTTTCCCCTTTTCAGCCGGGGTATCGGTTGCCAAAGAACCATGAAAACTGACCACCCCCTTGAGATCCAGGCCATCACGGGCCATCTGTAAAACGATCCCACCGCCAAAGCAATAACCAATGGCGCCAATCTGCTTCGGATTCGTAGCCGCATGCTTTTGCAATAATTCCATGGCTGCCAGAAAGCGCTTCCTGCCGATTTCCATGTTATTACGAACTTCACCGGCAAACTTTCCTGCTTCATCCGGGTGTGCGGCAGTTTTCCCATCACCATACATATCAACGGCCAGGGCGACATACCCCAATTCCGCCAGCATCCTTGCCCGCTTTCTGGCATATTCATTGTGCCCCCACCATTCATGAACCACGAGGATACCGGGCCTTTTGCCGCTTAATGCATCATCATGGACCAGATATCCTCGCAACGCCTGACCGTTAGCGGAATACTCCACCTCCTTGCCGGTGACGGTTGCCTGTACGGATACGCATGTCCAGAGCAGCAACAATACCGTCGCAACTAATTTCTTCATGATACGGCCTCCTTTTTCTCAGATGGACTGTTCCATAGTCGGTAAACAAACTGTTCTTTTTTTCAGTACAGACAGAACGCTTTGCTAAAGTCAAGTAAGAACAATGCCTGTCCGAACAGTTGGCCGGCTCAATGGATCAGGACAAAAAAGAGGCAACAATATGTTATGGTAAAAATGGCAAGAAACTACACTTTGTGAAGATAATGTAAAAGGTTGGGACGTGGGATCGAAAAGATTATAAAACAACAACTTTGGGCTTACAGCACCCTAAAGAGGCGACATCACCGCTAAAAAAACCGTAACGAACTACCATCCGCTCCCCAGTCGTTCGTCGCGGGGGCGTGCCTTTTTAACGACAAGATCGCGCTTGTTGATTATCTTTCCGTCAAGCTTTTCCATGGCTTTGTGGCCATCTCCCCGGGACTCCATTTCAACATAGCCGAAATTTTTCGACTGCCTGGTAAAATGATCGGTGATTATCTTAGCGCCAACAACTTTGCCATAGGGTTTGAAAAGATCAACCAATTCAGACTCGGTCATATTATACACTAGATTGCCTACATAAAGTTTCATAACAGGCCCCTCCTTTACATGATCAACAGAAACTCCAACGGTTGTCTACCTGACGAGGCGCGAAACAAGCGTTGAAAGGAAGAGTGACGTAAAAAGAATATGTGTATCACATATGTTTTATCGTGGTTGTAAATTCAGTATACTCTACACTTTATTTTTTCCAATCAAATATTTTTTTGTAAAGAAAAAAATAACGCCTCATTCATTTTTTTGTCTCCGCCCTCCACCTTCATTGTGAAATGAGAAATAGTAAGGATAAACGGGCATGATCATTTATTCAAAAATAGAAAATAAAAATATAATACCTATTGGCGTATGGGTCAATCCGGTATTGGAACATGCACAGAGTGCCTCCTATCCGCAACCTGTCGGTACAACCCGGAAATTCTGTTTAAATCAACCCATTCAAAGCTGCACTCCGTAACAATAAACATCCTATCGTTTTTTTTGAGTCAAGGGGCAACAATATTTCCACCCCTTTAGGGTAAAAAAATCAACACACTCGTATACTGTTTATTGAAAATAACCTTGACACCACTATCAAATCAGTAGCAATATTTTATTGTTCTCCCTTTGACATATGAGCATAAAAATAATTTCCATTTTCATGGAGGGTCTATTGTGAACCGTTTACTTGCAGGTATAGTACTTGTGCTTTTTGCTTATTATCCTGCTTTTGCAAATGAAAGACAGCCGATCAAACCAAAGCCGAAGGATAAATGTCCAGTCTGCGGGATGTTTACCGCAAAATATCCTGATTTTCTGGCCCAGATTATTTTCAAGGACGGCTCATATATAACCTTTGATGGCAGCAAGGACCTGTTCAAATACCATATAAAACTTACAAGTAACAATCACACCCGAAAACTGGCAGAGGTTGATTCAATCTATGTCAAAGACTACTACAATTTGAAATTCATCGATGCGTATACTGCCTATTTTGTTGTGGGCAGCGATGTTTTTGGTCCGATGGGCAAGGAGCTTATCCCCTTTAAAAATGAAGCCGATGCCAAGGTTTTCAATAAAGATCATAAGGGCAAAATTATAGTGAAGTTCGAAGAGGTTACCGAAGCTGTAATGAAGAGCCTTGACTGATTGTCATGAGAAAGTCGACCATATTCCTGTCCTACGTAATACTGAATATAATCCTTGTCTGCCTTATGTTTACCCATGCATTCCAGAAGCAGCGGGCGACATTTCCCATTTTGAAAGAAAAGGCAACCCAGGTAAAAAAATTTGCGCTTACCGATCTCTGTCTTTTTACCGAGGCACGCTATACCAGACACCCAACCATGGCCGACCTTAACACCCCGTTTCAGGACTTTCCCATGTCAATTGAGCATTACCCTTCCGGCTCGCTTATGCTGCCGCCCCCCCAGTTGAAAGGTGAATTCTGACGGTCATGCGGTGGTTCGCGAAGCAGAGATATGTCATCGACTTCACCCTTTCCTCCCTCCTCAGGCGAAAAGGAAAAAACACCGCCCTGGTGCTGGTCTACACCCTGGTCGTTTTTATGCTCGCGTCGACCATGTTCTTTACCTATGCCATCAAGAAAGAGGCGGTGATTGTTTTAGACAATGCCCCGGACATTGTGGTGCAGAGGCTTGTCGCCGGCCGCCACGACCTCATTCCAATAAGCTATGGCGATAGGATCCAAAAAATTAAGGGGGTTAACTCGGTCAAGCCGAAACTCTGGGGATATTACTTCGACTCCATATTCGGAGCCAACTACACCTTGATAGTCCCGGAGGATTTTCCACACGGCCGGGGGAACATTGCCATCGGTTACGGTGTCGCCAAAGTCAGCACTTCACAAGTGGACTACATCCTCCCCTTCTGGGACCACAAGGGAAGCATGACCAGCTTTACAATCAAGGAGATCCTTTCATCCGAATCGGAACTGGTCTCCTCGGATCTGATTCTGATCTCAGAAGATGATTTCAGAATGCTCTTCGGCATCCCGATGGAATACGCCACCAACTTAGCTCTCAAAGTTCGAAACAAAAAAGAACTTCCCGTTATTGCCGCTAAAATTAAAAAAATTTTTCCCGACACCCGTCCTATTATAAAGGATGAATTACTGAGAACTTACGATTCCGTGTTCAACTGGCGCAGCGGCCTCCTGCTCATCATCCTGTCGAGCGCTGTTCTGGCGTTCATTATCTTTGCCTGGGACAAGGCATCCGGATTGAGCGCGGAAGAAAGGAAGGAGATCGGCATCCTCAAGGCCATAGGCTGGGAAACCTCGGATGTCATTCTGATGAAATTCTGGGAAGGCACGGTTATCTCCCTGACCTCTTTTTTAGCCGGACTGCTCCTGGCTTACGGCCACGTGTTTTTTTCCTCTTCCATACTCTTTGAACCGGTACTCAAGGGATGGGCGGTCATCTATCCAAAATTCAGACTCGTCCCATTTATCGATCCATACCAGATAGCAATATTGTTTTTCCTGAGCGTGGTCCCCTATACCGTAGCGACCATTGTCCCCTCATGGCGAGCCGCCACGGTGGACCCGGATTCGGTGATGAGAACATGATAGTGAGGAGTGAGGAGTGAGGCGGGAAAGCCATGACGAAATCATCATGATTGATGAAATCGTAAAAAATACGATTGCATCGATGTATTACGTTGTAAATAGTTGAAATTACATGGCACGTTAACCGCTTTCCCGACTTTTTATGGGATCAGCATGATTGAACTGGACAACATAAAAAAAGTATTCAACCTGGGGAAACCCAACGAGTTTACCGCAATTCATGGGATAACCCTTGAAATCCCTGCCAAAAGCGTGACTGTCTTACAAGGTCCGAGCGGTTCCGGCAAGACCACCTTGCTGAGCCTTATCGGATGTATGGCCAGGCCGACTGCCGGCAGAATCAAGCTGAAACTGGCCCGGCACCATGATTCATCAGCTAATCCAGGATTTCCCGGCGGCGAAATAACTAGCCTGCCGGAGAGATTTTTGACCGAGATCAGGCGCAACGACTTCGGATTCATCTTCCAGCACTACAATCTCATCAAAGGATTGACAGCGCTTGAAAATGTCATGCTTCCGGCATATCCTGAAGGGGAGCCACATGGTGAGTTGCAACAACGGGCCATTGCCCTGCTCGATCTCTTTAATATTGTAGACAAAGCAGACGCAAGGGTGGAATACCTTTCCGGCGGCGAGTCGCAGCGGGTTAGCATTGCGCGGGCCCTTATCAACAATCCGTCAGTCATTATTGCAGACGAGCCCACAGCCCACCTCGACACCGGTCTCTCGCTGGAATTCATGGAAATTCTACAAAATCTACGGAACCAAGGGAAAACCGTCGTTGTTGCCAGTCACGATCCGATTGTCTATGAAAATAAAATAGTTGACACGGTAATCGCTCTAAGGGACGGCAGGGTGGAACCGCCACTAACGCATATGGAGCACTAAGGAGATTTGAACATCATGGGTGAAACACTATACAGCAGAATTATTCATTGGCCGTTGCGCGCCACCAATTGGCTTATCCTGTCGGGCTTTGTTGCTTCTATTTGCTTGGGTTCAACGGCCTTATCGGTGCAGGCCGGCCCAGCACCCACCTATACCGATGCCGCAAAAATATTTAATACGAAATGCATACTCTGCCACAAGGGCGAGCATGCCCCGCTTGGACTGCAGTTGGATAGCCTCGAAAGCGTGCGCAAGGGAAGCAAGAACGGCCCGGTGGTCATTGCTGGAAAAGTCGAACAGAGCGAACTCATCCGCCGGATTCGCGGCGAGAGCCAGCCCCGCATGCCGCTCACCGGTCCGCCCTATCTTTCCGGAGAGGAAATAGCATTGCTCGAAGC
>CALZHT010000070.1 GCA_945787445.1 uncultured Desulfobulbaceae bacterium | reverse complement strand
TCTTCTGAAATTTATAGCTGGAGGCTTTCCTCCTCAATTTTCAGCTAATATCAACTCTTAGTGTTTTTCAGGCAACATAACATATCAATTATTTGTAATGCCAGTCATAAAAAGGTAATAGGGGAAGGGCTTTGTAGGCGAAATGACAAGGGATTCTGGAGCGCGATTAAAAAAATAGCTGAGTTATGGTGGCAATCAGGTATGGGCATTGTGCCGGCAGGTAAAATTCGGTGTCAGCTCTCTTCCTTTTCTGCAGATTTGCCGTATTTACTCTTATAGAGGGCAAGAAGCTTTTTCACGGTGATGGGGAAAAGCCCAAGAATGACGAAGGAAATTATCAAACCAGGGGACATGATGCCGGATAGTGAATCGATTTTTGCCAATTCCTTGCCGGCATTTACATAGACAATGGTGCCTGGCAGCATGCCGATCTGCGACACCCAGAAAAAAGTGACCAGCCGCATGCGAGTGAGTCCCATGAGCAGGTTGATCATGAAAAACGGAAAAATGGGAACAAGCCGCAGCGAAAAGAGATAAAATGATCCCTCTTTTTCAATGCCTTGATTGATGGTGGTCAGTTTGTTGCCGAATTTGTTCTGCACCCAATCCCGCAGCAGGAAACGGGAAACAAAACAGGCCAGGGTGGCGCCGATGGTGCTTGCAAAGGACACGGTAACGGTGCCGACCAGCAGGCCTAACAGGGCGCCGCCTGCCAGGGTGAGCACTGCTGCCCCTGGCAGCGAAAGGGCCGTAACCGCGATATAGATCCCCATGTATGCTGCGATAACCAGGAACCTGTTTGCCGTATAGAGTGCCTGGAATTTTTCCTGTGACGCTTTGATGTAACTGAGAGTGAAATACTGGCCCAGATCAAAATAATTAAAGGCGATAACCACAAGAATGATTGCTCCCAGGATGATTATCCTATTGACTATTTTCTTGTTGTTTTCCTTGCCCATGTTGTTTTTTTCCTTATACGGTAGAGTTCGAAGTGCCTAAAGTGCCTAAAGTGCCTAAAGTGCCTAAAGTGCCTAAAGTGCCTAAAGTGCCTAAAGTGCCTAAATGGCTCCGGATGGGGAAAAAAATTTTTGCGAGACCATCAACTATTTCATAACGATTATGTCCTGCTCCTGGGTCTTGCATGCTTTGTTGTCCTTGTTTTGTACTGATGGCTTCTTGGAGGCCGCTTCATGGATGGGGCTGGGAGCGTCAGCCAATCATCTTCCGGCTGGGTGCAATGCAGTTTTTCCCCGATAAATTCTTCGATGTCCGGGAGATAAAAGGAATCATTTTCATCGGCAAAGCTCACAGAGGTGCCGCTGCTGCCCGCCCGGCCGGTCCGGCCGATCCGGTGGACATAATCCTCCGGCTCGTAGGGCAGGGTATAGTTGATGACATGACTTATCCTTTCTATATGGATGCCGCGGCCGGCCACATCGGTTGCCACCAGTACCCTGATTTTTCCGGTCCGGAAGTTTTCAAGCCTCTTGAGCCGTTTGTTCTGGGGAACATCGCCGGAAAGTATTTCGCAGTTGATGGAGTATTGTTTCAGTTTGGAGGCAAGATATCGCGTTTCATCGCGGCGGTTGCAAAAGACAATTACCCGTTTGAGGTCCTGTTTAGTAATAATGTTATAGAGCAGGGCGAATTTCTTTTTGCCCGTTACAAGATAGACGAGCTGGTTTACGGTTTCCGTCACCACCTGTTCAGGTTCTATTTCGACGATTACCGGACTTTTTGTCCACTGAGCCGCGAGATTTGTTACTTCAGGTGTCAAGGTGGCGCTGAAAAACAGGGTCTGGCGTTTGTCTTTGTTCGGGGTGCTGTAAACGATGCGACGTACATCGGGAATAAAGCCCATGTCAAGCATACGATCGGCTTCGTCAATGACAAGAATCTCAACCTTGTCGAGATGCAGATAGCGTTGCCTCTGAAAATCAAGGAGACGGCCGGGAGTGGCGACAACGATATCCACCTTTTGTCCGGTAAGCTGTTTTTGCTGTTTTACGTAGTCAACACCGCCGAGTACAGCGACGATGGTAACAGGACAATACTTGGCCAGTATCTTGGCGTCTTCGACTATCTGCAGCACGAGTTCCCGGGTCGGTGCCAGAATCAAGGCCCTGGGAGTGCCGTGCCGACTACCCGCCGGCGATACTTTGCGGAGTAAATGTGACAGAATTGTGATGAGAAAGGCCGCAGTTTTGCCGGTGCCGGTTTGGGCGCGGCCGGATGCATCGCTCCCTGAGATGGTGCTCTTCAATATCTCGGCCTGGATCGGGGTGCAGTATCTGAAGCCTGTATCAGCTATGGCATGCATGATCTCATTGGGCAGGTCGAGATCGTGAAATCGTGACTGGCCCTCCTGCGGCGGTACCTGAAATTGTGATTCGTCCCAGAGAATCGGTTCGCCTTCGGGAAGTGATGTATTCCTTGTTTTAGGCCTTTGGGGCGAGCGCTTTCTTCTTTTATGGTGCTTTGTCTTCGATGGGGTGGGCCTTACAGGCCCGCCTTCCTGAGCACCTAAGCGCTCTGCAGCTTTTTCCACTACTTCGGTATCTTTGCTGCCGCCTTGGGTTAGTCGGCTGATTTTGTCGCGGAATGTATTTATTATTTTTCGTACCATATTCTCCTCAGTTGTTATTTAACGATAATATGAAAAAAATAGAAAGTGGCAATGTAATTCCTATGGCAGATTGCGCAAGGAAAGCAAGGAAGGAATCCGCAGAAATTGACAACGCAATGGTCGTTTTGCATGGCTGCGGCATTCCATATTTTAAAATACTGGCAAAAGAAAGTAGTGGTTTAGGTGCCGAACCCATCGATAGTGTGGAGGACAATCCTTATTTAAAGATGAACAGGTTTTTATTCTTTTGTAAAACGTAAAAAAACAAAATTTGATGAATTCGAAAAGAATACGAATTGTCTGCTACGCGGACGCGTTGACCGTTTGGATCACTTGCGATGACACAGGCGATAAGTCCAGCCGAAATTTCTTGAGAAGCTATTGCCAGTTCATCGATGTATTATCCCCCAAGAGGATTTCTTCGTTTCCGCTCAGGGCACGTTGTAACTAGTTCAAATCACATGGCACGTTAACCGCTTTCCCGACTTTTTGCGGGACTATCAAACTTGAAATCCTTGTCCTAAACGGATATTAACTGGTCATAAACCGGGTGCGAGGTGGGATCGGTTTTCCGATTCCGCCCCTCTTGACATTAAAAACAAGTATGAGGTTTTCACTATGCTCGGCAAAAAGACGTCTTCTGAAAAGAATGCAAGGCAGATGCTGGAGGACCATATCAAAAAGGTTGGGGAAGTCCTTCATGAGACAATGATAACCTTGGAGTATTATTTTACCGGCCGGATAGAAGAAGCCAAAGTTTCTGCCAGGAAGGTGGATACCCTGGAAACGCAGGCCGACGACATTCTGCGCGGTTTTATGGTCTGTCTGCAGCAAGGGGCTTTCATGCCCCTTATCCGTAAGGATATCTTTCAGGTAATTTCCACTGTTGACAAGGTGGCAAACGCGGCCGAAAGTACCTGTGACTTCTGTCTGTCTCAGCGGCCTCATGTTTACGAGGAATTCCGCAGCGCATTCGAGGATATCACCAGGGCCAACGTGGAGATGTTTCCTGATCTTAACGCCGCCGTCGAGATTCTCAAACTGGGGACATTCGGCATGGCCGGCGACGAGGATACCCGTTTCCACGATATTGCCCAAAATATCAGTTTAGGTGAATCCAGTGTTGACGACCTTGAATGGAAATTGACCAGGGACATTTTCAATTCCACCCTTGAATTGGCCAATAAAATGCATTTGCATCAACTGCTAAACCATATCACCAGGATATCAGACTTGATAGAGGACGTAGCTGACCGGATTCAAATAATGATCACCCGCGAGGTCTTATAATTCCATGTGGAAACTTTGCGGAGGGATATTCCTCGGCTGGGGACAGGGAAGCAATGATTTTGCCAACATCTTCGGGACAAGCGTAAGCGCGGGCCTGGTTCGATATAGGACAGCTGTACTGCTTTGTTCCTTTTTCCTGCTTCTCGGTGCCTGTCTCGAAGGGCCGAAATGCATGGCCACCGTCGGCAAGTTTACGGAATTATCAGTTACAACGGCCTTCATATGTACACTGTCTTCTGCCATTGTTATTGCAATTTTGACCTATCTGGCCCTGCCGGCCTCGGCGAGCCAGGCCATTATCGGGGCGTTACTTGGAGTTGCAATGGTTTCAGGTTCCACGAACTTCATTAAATTATACTGGATTTTTCTCTGTTGGATTCTGTCGCCAATCGGCTCCCTGGTGTTCAGCATTTACTTATACAAATTTCTCGGTTCTTTTTTTGAACGATTTTCACGCAACTTTTACTGGCATGGAGTCTGGCTGACAGTCGGCGTGCTGGTGGCAGGATGTTATGGGGCATATTCTCTCGGTGCCAACAATGTGGCGAATGTCACTGGAGCATATGCAGGGGCCGGATTGCTAAGTCCTCTTACCGCCGCCCTTATCGGTGGTCTGAGTATGGTTAGCGGGGTGTTGACCTATGGCTATAAGGTGATGGAGACTGTCGGCAAGAAGATTGTGCCTCTGGATGCATTTTCAGCCTTTGTCGCCACTCTCGCCAACGCACTCACTCTTCATCTTTTCACCCAGGTCGGTGTGCCGGTGTCCGCAACCCAGACCATTGTCGGCGCCGTCATCGGAGTGGGTCTGAGCAGGGATTACCGCACGGTCAGCAAGAAAATAGTTGCCATGATCGGTATGGGTTGGATCATCACCCCACTTTCATCAGGGCTTTTTACCTATTTTGTACTCAAAATATTTTTTTGAATATTGGGGAGATACGAGGGGAATTTAGGGTGAATATGTGAAATGGAGAATGCTGAAAGTTGATTACCCCTTAAACCTTCAGCTATGCTGATGGTCCAAGATTTGCTATGTGTTTCATCGGGAGATTTTCAGGATAATTTACTCTTATGATCATTTTGAGCATGCACTCTATGTCAATCTGTTCTTTTTCTTTGCTTGCCCGAAAGAAAAAGAACCAAAAAGAAAGGGCAGCCGTTCACTTGATCCGCCTAGGCGGACTACCCGAAGTTTATGCCCCCTTGTGGGGTGCTGCTCGAATTGGCCGGGCGCTGCGGAACTCGCATAGTTTATACTCCCTTGCGGGGTGCTCAAACAGTCCTCGCGCTTAATCCGGCCAATTCTGCGCTGCTCGGCTGCGTGAAAAGGCAACGAGAAAACTTGGCTGGTGACATTGATTACCCTTTTATGGTTACATTTTATGCCACCCTTTCCAGGGGTGGTCGATAACAGTTGAAAGCTGAATGGATAATAGGGAGTACATCAGTATGCCATATTTTGGCGCACATATGTCAGTCAACGGGGGATTACATAAAGCTGTTGACCGGATCAGGCAGGTTGAGGGCCAGGCTTTGCAGATATTTTCCAGAAACCAAAGGCAATGGGCGTCAGCGCCGCTTACGGGTGAAGAGACAGACGGCTTTATTAAGGTGGTGAAGGAATGGGGAAGTTTCCCTGTTGCGGTGCATGATTCTTATCTCATAAATCTTGCGGCTATAAATACGGAAACCGAAGAAAAATCCGTTACCGCTTTGGCCGATGAATTATTACGGACCGAAAAACTGGCTATCCCTTATCTGATAATGCACCCAGGGTCCCATATGGGGGCGGGAGTTAAGAAAGGGCTCGCCCGTGTTGTCAGAAATCTGGACAGGGTCTTCAGCCGCACGGCCGCTGAAGGCAAAGTGATGATCCTTCTTGAAACCACGGCAGGCCAAGGCACGGGCCTGGCCTCCCGGTTTGAAGAAATCGCCTTTATCCGCCAAAATTCCCGATATCAGGACAGATTGGGGGTCTGTCTGGATACCTGCCATATTTTTGCCGCCGGCTATGATTTCCGGACACCGGCAACCTATGAGGATACGTTCAACCGTTTTGACCGGATCATCGGCCTGGAGCACCTTCATTTTTTCCATCTGAATGATTGCAAAAAAGGGCTTGGTAATCGGGTGGACCGCCATGAGCATATCGGTAAAGGGGAAATCGGCCTTGACGGCTTCAGGCTGCTTGTCAACGATTCGCGCTTCAAAAACCATCCCATGGTGTTGGAAACTCCGAAGGACAAGGATTTGAAAGAGGACAAGGAAAATCTGGCAGTGTTGCGTAGTTTGTTGAAGGAAAGAAATTGATTTTGGATTTTGGATTTGGGATTTGGTAATTGGGATTTGGGAATTGAGGAACTGGCAAAAAGGCCTTGTATCACGCAAAGCCGCGAAGTACGCAAAGTTTTTTATTTAAGCTTCACGAACCGTTGGTGAAGCGGCTTCTTCATACCTCTGCTCGATGATGATGGCAGGTCTGATCAGCCAAGTTACCACAAAGACACCCAGGGCCAGCACGCCAAGGCTTATGGAGATCTCTACCCAAGTGGGCGAATAGTCGACAATTTCGCCCATGGGCGAGGGGATGAGGCCGGGAACGATGAGGCCGATACCCTTTTCTATCCAGATACCCACAAAAAGCAGGACCGACGCGGGCAGCAGCACCTTGGGGTTGTTTTTGCCGGGATTGAGGGCCAGGATCACGGTGGCGATGATATTCATGGAAATTGAGGTCCAGATCCACGGCACCAGCGCATTGTGGCCCTCCAGGCCGAAAAAGAGATACACTGCCGGCAGACTGTGGTGGGTGGGGGTGTAAAACTCTTTGAAAATCTCGGAAAAAAGCATGAGCAGATTAATGACCGCGGAGACAACAATGATCAGGCGCAGTTTATTGAAAAGCTTGGGATCAATCTTGAATGTGGTCATTGTTTGGATGATGGCCAGAACCAGGGTTATCAAGGCCGGACCGGCGGCAAAGGCCGAGGCCAGGAACCTGGGACCCATGAGTGGATTGTTCCAGAAGGGCCGGGCCGGCAGACCTTGATAGAGAAAGGCGGTGACCATGTGGATGGAGACGGCCCAGAAAATAGACAGGAAGACAAAGGGCCGGTACTTCCGTTCATCGGCCTTGCGGTTATTGTAATGACAATAGAGGATATAACAGGGCACCAGAGTATTTAAGAGCAGATAACCATTCAGGACCAGCACGTCCCAGGCGAGAATGGAGGATGGCCAATTAAATACCCCGATTACCGGCATAAGATGCCAGGCCCGATGGGGACCGCCAAGATCGGCCAGGATAAATGACAGACACATGACCAGGGCGCCGACTGCCACGCCCTCGCCGATGATCACCACGCGGTGGAAATGAGGATCCCTGAATACATATGCGGGCAGGATCAGCATGACGGCTGCCGCAGCCACTCCGACCAGGAAGGTGAAGTTGGAAATATACAATCCCCAGCTCACGATATTATTCATGCCGGTCGCAGCCAGGCCCTGATTGAGCTGGACCGAGTAGGCATAAACCCCCACCACCATGATCAGCATGAGAACACCCAGATAGAGCTGATAGCCGACGCTGCCGCGCATGTTCCAGCGGATGGCTTGGGCGAGAAATGAAAGTAATCCTTTGGTGGGCTGCTTGTTCATAACAGCGGTGTCCATGCTTGATGTTAATCGATGAAATACCAGTACTTCGGTTCGGTGCCCAAGTCCTCTTTCATCCTGAATACCTTTTTGTTCTCCAGAACAAAGCGGATTTCACTCTTGGGGTCGAGCAGGTTGCCAAACACCCGGGAACCGGTAGGGCATGCCTCAGCGCAAGCCGGCAGCCTGCCTTCCCGAGTGCGCTGTATGCAAAAGGTGCATTTTTCCATGACCCCTTTTTTGCGTTTCCGGTTGCCGAGATAATGTTGCTTCCTGGTCAGTTCTTCCTTGGGTACAGAGGGCTCGTTCCAGTTAAAGCGCCGCCCCCAGTAAGGACATGCCGCAAGACAATAGCGGCAACCGATGCACCAGTCATAATCAACCACAACAATGCCGTCCTTTTCCTGCCAGGTTGCCTGGGTGGGGCAGGCCTTGACGCATGGCGGGTTCTCGCAGTGAAAGCACTGCACCCCCATGTAAAAATGACCTTCCACCGGCACCTCATGGAAATATTTGCCGTTTCCGGCCTCGACGCTCATCTTGCCGTGTTCCAACTCAAACGTACGGATATACTGGGTTTTGGAAATGCGGTCCATGTTGTTTTCCTTTTCACAGGCCGCCACACAATTCATAAAGCCTTCGCATCGGGTGAGATTGAAGGCATACCCGAAAAGCACCTGTTCCCGAGGGCCCCGGGAGCTGATCTGCACATCCACCCCGTCACGCAACCTGGCAAGCCGTTCCAACCGTTGGATTGTCGTGTTTCTTTCCGTATGGGTCATCAGGCGATAGTTGCCCTTAAAATACTCGCCCCAGGCAAGAGCCGTTTCTTCCTTGATTCCCAGGATACCGTCGCCACTGCAACCCGGTGCGCTCAGGGCGGTACCGATAACAGCAGTTTTAGCGATTCCCTGTAGAAACGACCTCCGGTTGCTTTTCCTGCTGAGAAAGCGGTCAATAAACTTGTCTATTTCTTTATGCTCGTGATTGGAACCAGCCATAAAAAAATTCCTATTTGCTTAGTGGAAGCGAATATGTCTTGGGCCATCGTTTGGCGAACCGCGGCGAATGCGGGTTGTGGCAAAAGGTGCAGTTTTTTACCACCCGTTTGCCGGCCCAGTTGGCAACCCTCTTACCGTGCGCACCGCCGATCCAATCCTTTTTTTGGCGGAAATGGCAATAGCCGCATACCTCATAGCTGTGATCAAAATCCACCTTCTTGCCTTCTTCAGTAACCAGGAAGTCGCGTTCATCCTGGTGGTGGCATCGAATACAGGTGAGTCGACGGTTTTTTTCACCGTGCACGATCAGTATATCGCCGTGTGCCATGGTATCCGCATCAGCAATGGTGACGACTTTTTCCTTGCCAGTATGGCAGGTGCTGCAGCGGAAGCGCTCTATCCGACCTTTGCTGGCCTCTACCCAGAAGGAGCCGCCTTGGTATGTGGTCAGAGCAGCCACCTTTTTTACCTGCGGGGGAATGGCGGAATCGACCCTTTCCTCATCCGGGAAAGGAGCGGTCGCCTCTTTGATCCTGGCGGCGAGGCCCCCGTTCTCGCTGGCCATAACTCCATAAGGAATAAGGAGTAGGAGAGCAAAAAATGATACTGGGAATACCGTTTTCATAGAGTCCTTTGGTTCAGCAAGTATTATGCATTTCGGGCAAACGGCTCAATATTGTTTTCCGGGACATGACATTGGCGACAATTGCCGCGTGATGGGTGATCCACCCGGATCGGCGTCACCGCACCGGGGCCGACATGACAGGCAAGGCAATTTTCCCGCATTTGCAGACCGTGCGGGATGGGAGGTGGTCCCCCCGGCAGGTGAGCACGGCCCAAACGGGGCGGCATCACACTTTCCCAGTCATTTTCCCTGAATAGATCTTCTGCTGTCACTCTGACATGGCACTGGCGGCAACTCTCGAATTCCGGATGCGGCGTCACGGGCGTATGCCTTTTGTAAGCAGCCGCCCAGCCGCCTTTGGCATGGCAGGAGAGACAGTTGATCTCCTGCCCGAACTTCTCTTCAACAGGATGCGGGATAAAAGGCGGGGAGCCCGGATATTGCCGGCGGGAATAATATTCTTCCAACGTACGCTCGCTGGAAGCGCCGGCGAGATATTTTTCAGGGATTGCTTCAAAACGTTGAAAAAGGTCGGCGCTCTGTGCGTCAAAACGGTCCAAGTCAGGGACAAGGGGGGCGCGCTGCCGTGCCTCCAACTGCTCAGGTGAGTGGGTAACGGCCGCAAATATAATCAGGACCGCAGCAAAGATGCATGCCCCTGCAATACTCATAAAAATCCTGCCGCTTTTATGCTCCGTTTTTTTCATCACACACTCTCCAGTTTAACGGCACATTTCTTATAGTCCGGTTGTTTGGAAATCGGACAAAAGGCATCCAGAGTCAACTCGTTGATCAGGTATTTCTCGTCGAAGAAAGGCACAAAGATCATGCCCATGGGAGGGTTTCCCCGACCGTTAATGCTAGCGGTCATATAGATGGAGCCCCGGCGGGAGCTGATTTTCACTTTGGCGCCGTTGACAATTCCCAGGGCGGCCGCATCTTCGGGGTTGATTTCAACATAGGCCGCCGGTACTGCGCCGTGCAGGATCGGGACGCGTCTGGTCATGGATCCGGTATGCCAATGTTCTATCACCCGGCCGGTATTGAGCCAGAAGGGATATTCGCTGTCTGGTGACTCTGCCGCCGGCTCGTAAGGCCGCAGCCAGATCCAGGCCCGGTTGTCCGGCTTGCCGTAAAAATGGAAGTCTTCCTGTTGAGCAGCCGGATCGTATTTGGCGTTGAAACGCCATTTAGTTTCCTTGCCGTTGACGAACGGCCATTGCACTCCTGATTGGGTCCGCAGGACCTCATAGGGCGCCATCCGGTGTTTGGGACTGTCGTGGAAGCGGATGTATTCGTTCCAGATATCCTGGATATAGGTGTCCCGGCTCCAGGGGAACTGCTTTTCAAACCCTAAGCGCCTCGCCACCTCGATGAGCTGCCAGGTGTCGCTCATGGCATCACCCGGCGGCGGAACGATCTCATCGAAATGCTGGGTGCGGCGCTCCGAATTGCCGAAAAATCCTTCCTGCTCGATCCACATGGCGGCCGGCAGAATAACATCCGCCACATCAGTGGTCGGAGTGGGGTAGACATCGGAGACCACCACAAACCGGTCATCCTTCTCGGCGCCATCACGATAGCGGATCAGGTTGGGCATGGTCACCATTGGATTGGTAACCTGGATCCACATAAAGCGGATATCACCCCGGTCCAGGGCGCGAAACATCTCCACTGTATGATAGGTGGGGGTGGGGGATATGTTCTCAACCGGCACATTCCAGATTTCCGCGGCCATCTTGCGGGCTTTCTCTTTCATGACCACGCCGTGCGGCAGTTTATGGGTAAGGGTGCCGACCTCGCGCACTGTGCCGCAGGCGCTGGGCTGACCGGTCAAAGAAAAGGGGCTGTTGCCGGGCGATGAGATTTTGCCCACCAGGAGATGGATATTGTAGACAAGATTGTTGATCCAGGTGCCCCGGGTGTGCTGGTTCATACCCATGCACCAGAAGGAGGTCACCTTTTTGCCGGGATCGCCGTATAATGAGGCCAGATATTTGATGTCCATGGCCGAGACCCCGGAAATCTTCTCCACTTTCTCCGGGGTATACTCTGCAAGGAATCTTTTATACTCCTCAAAGGATGAGGCCTCTGCCTTGTCCTTGAACTTGAAGTGGTCTTCGGTACCGTAACCGATATTGGTTTTCCCTTTGTGGAACGAGCAGTGCTTGTTGACAAAATCCTCATTCACCCAACCGTTGCGAATGATCTCATAGCAGATGGCATTGGCCACGGCCAGATCGGTCTGGGGCCGGAACAGGATGGACTTATCTGCTGCCTGGCTGGTGCGGGTCGAACGGGTGGCAAAGTCAATGATCTTGACATGTTTCTTTATCTTGCGGTTGGCCAGCATTCTCGAAAAAAGGACCGGATGCATCTCAACCATATTGTTGCCCCAGGTGACAAACACATCAGCATGGTCGATATCGTCGTAGCACCCCATGGGCTCGTCCAGTCCGAAGCTTGTCAAAAATCCGGTCACGGCGCTGGCCATGCACAACCGGGCATTGGCTTCCACATTGTTGGTGCCGATGCATCCTTTAAACAGCTTGGAAGCGGCATAGCCATCCGGGATGGTCCATTGGCCGGAACCATACATTGCCACTGCATCCTTGCCGTGCGCCTTAATTGTTTCCTTCATTTTTTCGGCAATCAGATCAAGCGCTTCTTCCATGGGCACTTCGACCATTTTTCCGTTTTTCCTGACTTGCGCCTTGGTGATTCTGTCCTTGCTATAGAGGATCTGGACAGAATGATATCCCTTGACACAGCACAGCCCCTTGTTGACGGAACAGTTGGGATCACCCTTTACCGCCACAGCCCGATTGCCGGAAATTCCTACCAGAAGACCGCAGCCAGTGCCGCAAAAACGGCAAGGGGTTTTTTTCCAATCAATCCTTGCCGATGTGTTATCCACGTTCTGCCAGGCGCCGAAGCTGATATCGGGAAACAAGGTCGCTGCCGCGGCGAGGGCACTGTTAACGGCCGCCGTTTTTATGAGTGTTCTCCTGGTGATATCCATACCTTACCCCTTATAATTCCGCGTTTAATAATCTGCATGGCCAAACGTCATGCTTAAACTTTCCAATGAGTGTAATTTTTTTAGCGTGGCTGCGAGTTGTTCTTCAGTCTCCGGGTCCGGAGTGTCTGTCACAAGGATCAGGATCTCTTCATTGTCTGCAGGCATGGCTTCGCAATAGGAGAGATTGTTGAGTTCTTTCAGAAGTTCATGTTTTGCCCCGCGGACCGGGTATGCCAAATAACTGAAAACCGGCATCGCTCCCTCCAGGTTATGATTTTTATACACAACGACACAAGTTCGAGGCGCCCAGCCAGGCGAGGAACGAGAGAGGAGCCGGCGGAGCAGCCTTGTAGCGCTGTGAGCAGGCACCGCAGCGAGTGACAAAGCCTCGTGGGATGTTTCGGGCTTATGTCGCTGTGTATAGATGGCAGTCGGTCATTCGCGTCCGCATCCTGCTGCCGAAATATTTAGAGAAAAATGTATGAAAAAAGCATTACGCTTGATGTTTTGCGATGGATTTGAAGGCCCAAATACTCTTTAAATTAACGATATTGGAGGTTTCCAGAGAATGTCAAGAAATTATAAAAAACAATTTTTAAGAATATTTTTTTAGGTAAAAGGTGGCTGTAAGTGTTCTTAAAAACTACATTAATCTATCCAAAGTACATCTTAGAATTTTTTTTTGGCTTGAGAATAAAAGCAGTAAGTCTGCATCCAATTAATTTAAAAATCTACAATTGTTTGTGTGGGTATTTGTGTTTTTTTTTCTTAAAATGAGTAATTCTACATACTGCACTTATTACCTTTCCTAAAAATACTAATTTGATTACCACTCATTTTCAGCCAATTTTGTTTAGCTGGTTCATAATGAGTTGATATCCTGTTTTTTTGTCATTTCGAACGAATGTGAGAAATCCGGGTTGTTGAGCACTAAGATTTCTCCCATTGGTCGAAATGACAGGAGATTTTATTGCCAAAGAAGAATAAGGCTGAATTTCAATGGGAAAATAATGGATTAACTAGTTTAATCCGCTTAAACCCTTTGAATCCATTAAACCATTTAACTAAATATTTGAACTGTTCGATCCAGTGTACTATACATTTACTGCATGAAGAAAATACTGATTACCGGCGCCACCGGCCAAATCGGCACGGCGCTTTTTCCCGCCCTTTGCAAAAGATACGGCCGCGGTAATATTATTGTTGCCGGCCATAACAGAAAACCCGATCCCGGGCTCCTGGAGACCGACCTTTACGTCACTCTTGATGTAAGAGACAGAGACGTTCTTGCCAATATTGTCAAGAATCATCACATTGACACCATCTATCACCTTGCCTCCCTCCTTTCAGCCAAGGCTGAAGCTGATCCGCAACTCGCCTGGGATGTCAATGTCAACGGCCTCTATAACGTTCTGGAGGTTGCCCGCCATCAACACTGCGCGGTATTCTATCCCAGTTCCATTGGGGCGTTCGGCCCGACAACCCCGCAAGACAACACACCGCAGGTTACTGTCCAGCGTCCTCGCACCATGTATGGCGTATCCAAGGTGACTGGCGAACTCCTCTGCGACTATTATCATCACCATTACGGAGTTGATGCGCGCGGGATTCGTTTTCCGGGGCTCATTTCTTATGAAGTTCTGCCCGGCGGCGGCACCACCGATTATGCGGTGGATATTTTTTATGCAGCCCTTAAAGATAAGAAATACACCTGTTTTCTGGCGCCGGGCACCTATCTCGATATGATGTACATGCCGGACGCCGTCAGGGCCGCCATTGAAGTCATGGAAGCGGAGCCGGGCAGCCTTATTGACCGCAATGCCTTCAATGTGACAGCCATGAGCTTTGCACCGGAAGAACTTGCCGCTGCAATAGAGCAGCATGTCCCAGGGTTCTCAATCTCATACGATGTGGACCCGGTCCGCCAGGCCATTGCCGACTCCTGGCCGAACCATATGGATGACAGTGCGGCCCGCGAGCAATGGGGCTGGCAGCCGCGTTACGATCTCCAGGCCATGACAAAGGATATGGTTGAAAAATTGAATAAAAAGATAGAAGGCACAGAGGCAGAAGGCAGAAAGAAAAAGGCATAGAAGTTGGATTTTTTACCTGAGGAAAATGGCATGGGACTGGAAAAACTTAACCGTATCCTGCAGGCCCAGCTTAAGGAGCTGGACCACACCGGCACCAGCAAGAGAAGAGAATCTGTGATTACCGGCATAAAACCGGCAGCAAACGGTTTCGGACCTCGCTATCTATTGGCCGGCCAAGGCAACAAGGAATTTCTGCGGATGAACTCCAACTCTTACCTGGGCTTGGCAATGCATCCTGCGGTAATCTCGGCGGAAGAAAAGGCGGCCAGGGAATACGGCGCCGGCCCCGGCGCGGTCCGGTTTATCAGCGGCACCTGCCAGCCGCATGTGGAGCTTGAAGAGCGGCTGGCCCTATTCCACAACAGAGAGGGTGCCATGATTTTTTCAGCCGCCTATGCCGCGGTCATGGGCATCCTCCCCCAGCTTATCACCCCCCTGACCGTGGTCTTGAGTGATCAACTGAATCACAACTCTATCATCAATGCTATCCGCCTGGCAAAGCCTGCTGCCAAGGCTATATACCGTCATCTGGACATGGCCGATCTGGAAGATCAGATCAAAGCACTTGCAGGAAAGGGGGAAAGACTTGTTGTGGTCACGGACGGTATATTCAGCATGCGGGGCGACCATGCGCCGCTGGACAGGATAGATGCCATTTGCCGCACATATGAAAAACACTTTAGCGAAGGTATAATCACTGTGGTTGATGATTCCCACGGGGTTGGAGCTTTCGGTAAAACAGGACGCGGTACCGAGGAATATACCGACACCCGGGCTGATGTTCTTGTTGCCACCCTGGGCAAGTCTTTAGGAGTTAACGGCGGGTATGTGGCGGCCGATGTTGCTGTCATTGACTATCTTCGCGAAAGATCACCATTTTATGTGTACTCCAATCCCATCACCCCGTCAGAAGCTGCCGCAGCCCGTAAAGGTCTGGAAATTCTTGATAGCGCTGAAGGACAGCAACTTCTTGACCATCTCCGCACCCTCACCAAACACCTTGAGGATGGGCTGGTGCAAGCAGGATATGAGATACTTGCCGGCGATCATCCCATTGTACCGATCATGGTCTGCGATACCCAAAAAACAGCGGCCCTGGTATCACATCTCTTTGAGCAGGGAATTCTTGTCACCGGTCTGAATTTCCCCGTTGTTCCCAAGGGGGATGAGGAGATCCGTCTGCAAGTATCAGCAAGCCACACGGAAAAAGATATTGAGTATGTCCTGAGCGCGCTTGGATTGAAAATGGATGGGTAACGATAAATCATTAGATCCAAATTCATAAAACTAAAAGACCCACAATAAAGGAATGAGTGTGCTATCCTTCCGTCACAAAATCATTAACCTCTTCTACAGCGTGGCCAAAGGCAGCAAGAAAGTCAGAACCCTCTTAACTCCTTTAGGAGGTCTCGTTTTTCTCTCCTTTGTCGGTTTGTTTATTTTACTTGGTATTCAAACAGATAAAACCCTTGGTTTTCGTCCTCTCCTCTCGCCACCTGCGAACATTTCTGTTTCGCTTCCTGTTCTTTCCATCGGAGCAATGCTGATAATCTGGTCGATTATTCATTTTGTTAAAAACAAAGGAACACCAGTACCCTTTAATCCACCCCCTAAATTGATTACAACCGGTCCTTATGCATATTCGCGAAATCCTATGCTTACTGGTGTGTTTCTTGTATTATTCGGCCTTGGTTTCTTGTTGCAATCTGTTTCTCTCATCTTCATATTCACACCGTTTTTCGTTCTGATAAACCTGCTGGAGTTAAAAGCAATTGAAGAACCGGAACTCGAGAAACGTCTTGGCACGGAATATTCCGAATACAAAAAAGTGACACCCATGTTTATTCCTCTCCTTGACGCGTTTTGTTGACCCTTGGCATTGTGTGGTTAGAAAGAAATAAATGATAGAAAATGATCTCATAGAATGGCTTCTCAATGGAGATGTATCTATACAGTATCAGGTTCACCGGGATCTATTACATTCTGAACAAGGACATCTTCAAGAACGAATAACGAACGAAGGTTGGGGTGCTTGTTTTCTTTCTTTTCGCAAGCAAGAGGGACATTGGGGCCGCGGTTTTTATCAGCCGAAATGGACTTCAACCCATTACACGATACTTGATTTGAAGAATCTCGGTATATCTCACAATAACACCGAAATTAGGCAAACATTAGCGTTAATAGTCCAAAATCATAAAGGCCCGGATGGAGGGATTTATCCAATCGGGACAATGAAAAAGAGTGATGTTTGCCTAAACGGCATGTTCCTTAACTATGCTGCCTATTTCGGGATGAAAGTAGACGATTTGCAATCAATCGTTGATTTCTTGCTATCAGAACATATGGGAGACGGTGGCTTCAATTGCCATTCCAATAGAAAAGGCGCGGTGCACAGCTCCATGCACACAACAATTTCTGTTAGCGAAGGAATTCTGGAGTATGCCAGAAATGGTTATACATATCGGCTTGAAGAGCTGCAGGAAGCTGAAGCTGAAGCAAGAGAATTTCTGCTGCGGCATAAATTATTTCAATCAGATCGGACTGGAAAAATAATAGACAAAAAAATGGTAATGCTTTCGTATCCCTCGCGTTGGCGATACGACATTTTGCGTGCACTGGATTATTTTCAACTTGCCGGAGTTGAATACGATGCCAGAATGGATGATGCAGTTCATGTGCTGTTGAAAAAACGTAGAGCCGACAACAGGTGGCCACTGCAAGCGAAACATCCTGGACAGACATATTTTGACATGGAAAAAACTGGGGAACCAAGTCGTTGGAATACTTTAAGAGCTTTACGAGTGTTAAAGCATTTCGGCATCAATAGGTAAGGATGCGCAACTAAGGTCGAAATGGATCAAGGTACGAGAGGATAGGGAAAAGGGACAGAAAGGATTTGGCAATGGCTATTTGTTATCTCCCAGAAATAACCACCCCGACTTTTTTTACCTGACGCATGAGATTGTCAGCGGTCTGGGCAAACATGGAGGAAACCGGCAATCCCGCTGTCTTCAGCGCTTTGGCGGTCCAAGTGTTGCATGTTCTTGGGAAGAAATAATAGAGATGTGACTTAAAAAAATAACTGCCACCATAGATGCCTGGCTCTAATGTGATACTTGTGCCGTCCGCTCCCTTTTGGAAAGAACTGGCAACATAGGCGCATAGAGCCTTAAATGCGGCTGGTACCAAATCTATCCGATAGACATCAGCACCGACAGAAAAGGTTTCCGGTTTTTCATAGAAACCCCTTATGTGCAAGGCACTTTCCGAAGGCCAGAAGACCGCTTTGAGCGCGATGCCGAAAGTGATTGTTTCCGCCCGGTAAAAGTCTGCGTCGCCCCAGCCTATTTCG
>CALZHT010000069.1 GCA_945787445.1 uncultured Desulfobulbaceae bacterium | reverse complement strand
ATATCAACAGATGTCTTGATCCCGTCTTTGTTAAACTGGTACATAAGCAGGTTGATGCTGTCCATTATTACTTCTTCAAGATGAAATTCTTCACTGACTTCTTCACGTTGTCTTGCAAAGTCAAGAAGATTGCTGACAATTCCCGAAATGCGGTCGCCTTCTTTTATTATGCGGTTCAATATATCGCTCTGCGTTTCATCTTGTTGCGGTTCCGCTTCTGCTATGTCTAAGAGTATCTGGGTTAGATTGATAATACCGTTTATAGGGTTGTTAATTTCATGGGCTACGCCGGCGGCAAGTTCACCAATAGCTGCAAGCTGTCCAGCTCGCAGGGCTTCTGCTTTTTGCATCTTTTCTTCCGTGATGTCCCTGACCATGGCAATGATGAGCCGCTTTGGTCCCAACAGCAAATCACTCAATGATATTTCCATGGGAAAGGTGGAACCGTCTTTGCGCCTTCCTCTCAGCTCGATAAGTCCGCCCATTGCTTCGTCCAGACCCTTCTTTGATTCAAAACCAGGCTCAGCACTTTCAGGAGTCAAGGGGAACTGGACAAGGTCATCGACATTTTTCCCGACAACATCGAAGGATGAGTAGCCGAAAATCTTTGAGGCCGCAGCATTTATTGACTCAATGGTGCCGTCTTCATCCAAAGTAATAAGGCCATCAAGCATGTTTTCGATAATGGAGCGGGTGCGAGCTTCCGCCTGTTCCCGCTCGCGGATTGATTGGGTAATCCGGTACGAACCAATAAAGATGCCGAGAATGCCCAAGATCCACAAGGCGCCGTGCGCGAGGGAAAACATCAGGATATCTTTTTTATTGATATCAAGCAGCAGGGACATGGGCATTGAGACACTGATGCCGCCTCGCACATCGCCTAATTGATAGCCCTGCGGCGCGTGGCATTTCAGACAGGCCTTTTCTGTAACCAGAGGCCGCATCATGCGAAGATAGGGCTGGTTGTCAATTTCTTCGATTGATATTACTTCAGAGGCGCCTTGTTCAAATGCCAGCAAGGCCTCGGTCTCCCAAGGATCGGCAACATTTTCAGCCCGGATTGGATCAAGGCTGGTAATATGACCCAGGGCGCCGGACTGGGTTGTTTGCATTTCGTATATCTGGCGAATCATGTATTCAGGGTTGATAAGGGTCAGGGCCTTGCCGGAGGATGTGTTGATAGTGTTTTCCGGAATATCCTTCAGATAGGGGTTCGGTTTGGTCTTATCGGTTATGGGCACAAAAACACCATTATGATCCGAGGCCCAGCTATAGTAAATGAGGTCTTTTTCATATACGGTGCGCGCTTCATTCATGGCAACTTCAATGGTTTCCTGTTTTTGCCGGATAATGTTCCAGCCCAAGGAGGCAATGATCAGAATTGTCCAGAATGCCGCAAGAAACCAGGTGAAAGTACCGACACGCAGCGGTGAATGTACGTCGGACGATTGTTTACGGGTTATGCTTTCAATCAAACCACACAGAACAGCGGTCAGGAGTGACATGACTGCCCCAACCATAAGATGCTCCGGGTTGAAATAGGTAATTTCCGGATGGATAAAAATATTGCTGAGGGCGTATAAATTACCCATCATGGCGATCAGGACAGCATAGATGGTAAATCGCACATAGGGTTCAAATTTAGGGGGTTTGGGCTTTATACCTATAGTACTCATCAGGCCTTCCCGGCAGGTTTTAGAATAGCCGGCTCCTTAAAGTTATTGTCTGGAAAGTTTATCAGCAAATCGGATAATATTTCTTATCAATTATTAATACTACTATATAAATAATTTTTTTGAAGTTTGTTTATAGAGAAAAATACACAGTAGAAATTAAAAGAATCCCATTAGCGATTCTTGAAAAGTGGCAGAAAAAAATGTTAGCAAGGATGATTGTTTCAATCGGATTTGTAACACGCTATATAACAGGAGGAGGACTGCGATGAAAAGCTATCGTAAAGAACTATGGTTCAATGTACCGACCCGCCGGGCATTTATCAATATCACGCCGCAGGTGGAGGAGTGTCTGCGGGAGAGCGGGGTGCAGGAAGGGCTGGTTCTGGTCAATGCCATGCATAGTTAACACTTCAAAAAGACATTCCTTTTTTAATTCACGGTGAAGTAAGTTAAAAAAATTGATTTGCCGTATGAACAACCTCCTCTCATCAAGCCGTGGACACGTTCAGGTGTATCAAAGAATAAGTATTTTACGGCCCGACCATGGAAAAAATGCATAATGAGCAGGGAAAGCTACTAAAACATCCGTCCCAATTAGGAAGCATGGCAAAAAGAAAGCCTTTGAGATAGTCTGTGATGTTAGGAAAAAGTAAGATGCGGAAAGACTTTGTGGCTTATATGATATCACCTGATATATAAGGTTTCCAGGATCAATCTTTAATAATGTTAGAAAAGGCTTTTTCGTCCACTTTTGGCATCAGTTGAAACATTATAATAACTTGTTATGAGTCATCAGGTTAGACTATGAGGAGTCGTCAGTTGAGTTCAGATGTGTTGATAGGCGGTGATCAGTCCCATATGCGTTGGGTTGAAATTGCTTTACGTTACCTACCAGAAGAAACCTTGAAAGAGGAAGGTGCTAACTTAGCGATTATTGGCGTTGGATGTTATGGGGGATGTCGACTACCTCAGCAATATCGACAACGCGAAATAGTATTGTTGTCTGATTGGGTTTTCCCGCCCGCAGGCCATTCAGAAGGCGACGCGGCTGGGCAATTCTTCATCATTACCCTACTTCATGAAATAGCGCATGCAGTTCGCCGCCATAAGTCACCTTTGTTCGACAAACTTACATCTGAAGTGATTCAAGCTCAGGAAGACGAAGCGGATAGTCTCGCTATCGGTTGGTTCAATCGTCATGTGGAACTTAGAAACAATAAATATCTTAAAGCCATACAAACGGCAGAGTTTCATGAGATTGTCGATCAGTATGCGACTCTTTGCAGTGACATTGAGGAATTTCAGGTTAAGTGGCATCGAAACGTTGGCACATAACCATTGCACCCACCAGATGGCGGGAAACGAGGCGGCGCTGACGCGGCAAGCTCCTTGGCACCACGGATGATTCAGGTTGTTATGTTTTGATGAGTATCGATACGTAATGGAATCAATTAAGATTTTTATTGAAAATTGGCCTACCACAAATTGGGTGGCGCAATATACGCCAATTGTTATTGCGGCCATCGCAGTTATTGTTTCACTGTATTCGGCATATTTATCTCGCAGGTCATTCGACCTTTCTAGCAGGCCATATGTCTGGGCAAGTAGTTACGGAGTTGTGGATCAGGGAAAAAGGCATATTGATCCTGTACCGCAACGAGTTGGCTATCGAGTAAAGAATGCACCTGCAAAGGTTTTGGAGAGTTTAATCTCGGTGAACCTCGGCGATGAACAGATATTCTCTCATAATGAACAGAATTTTGTCCGGTTTCCAGATGAGTCGTCAGAGTGGAGCTTTGCCATTGGTCAGGACAGTTTCGAGTCGATTATGAACAAATATGATACGTCTGATCAACCTTTAATCAGAAAGGTTGATGTTAAATACATGGCTTTAAGTGGTGGCAGAAAATATAAGTATTCTCTGGTACAAGAATACATAAAGAGTGAAAATCAGTGGAAAGATATCGGTTCGCAAGCTAGTTAGAAATGAAACATAACCATGAGGTGGAGAAGGATTGTCAAAAGGCTGGTATACTTTGACAACCTCTTACCCTAGACAAACTTTTACTTCTGCTATCCTTCAAAAGCCTCGTTAATCAAAAGGGCTTTTCCCTTTCCATTATCAATCAAAGTTGAGTAATACCATACTCGCTGTTTTGAAGTTTAACTGATTTCCTGCCTATCATTTTCCTGTAGATTCCATATCCATTTTTTCATACAATGAAATAATGTTACTGATTGGTCAAACCTTTGAGAGGGAAGCAAAATTAAATGCCATCCAGAATCTTCCACCAGCAATATATTTTGCCAAGAAGATTTCAGCCAAAGCATCATCAGACATAGCCATAAAGCGTTCAGAATTGTCATCTGCTGCGTGTTTAAAAAACAAATGGCTTTTTGCCCTAAGCAAAAATTTCGTACCGATATGAGCTTATTTTAAAGGATAGGGAGTGTTAAAATATATTGAATTGAAATCAGGGTACGATGAGTAAAAATTCAATTTGGATTGTCAACCTTGATGACAAAGTTTTGTGTTTAAGGTGTTTGTTAATACCGCACATTGGGGTGCCAACCAGTTAACCCAGCATTAGATTTTCGAGAAATATTCTATGAACACACAAGATACTTTTAAGAAGACTGGTGATTTCATTCGAAACTCTGCCACTATGAAAATAGGCTCAATTGGGATACTTGTTTTAGTGTTGCTTATCCCCACATCTATGATTTCATCCCTGATGAGAGAAAGAGAATCAAGACGTGATTCTGTTATTCAAGAAATTAATCAAAAATGGGGCAACAGCCAAACTATCACTGGCCCATTTTTCACCATCCCTTACAAATCGTTCTATAAAGACAAAAACGAAAAATTAAAATTTAATGTGAAATATTTTCACATTCTCCCTGAAAACTTAAAAATATCTGGAAAAATAGACCCTCTCATAAGGTACAGAAGCATCTATGAAGCCGTACTATATAACACGCAAATTAATATTGATGGAAATTTTATTTTCCCTCCTTTGAGCCAATCAAACATTGATCCAGACAATGTTCTTTGGGTAAAAGCTGTATTTTCGGTTGGCATCACCGACATGAGGGGTATTCAAGAGAATATTCAAATCACTTTTAATGAAAAAAAGTATGGAGTTAGTCCAGGTCTAAAAACAACTGACATCGCATCAGCAGGAGTCAGTAGCGTGATCCCACTCTCTCAAACAAAGGATTCCAACTCATTTTCATTGCAACTTAACATCAATGGAAGTGAGCAGATACAATTTATTCCGGTTGCAGAAGAAACGAAGGTTGAAATCAAATCAAGTTGGCCATCACCGAGTTTCAACGGAGCTTTTCTTCCAACAAATAGAGTGATTACAGATAAGGGATTTTCTGCAGACTGGAAGATTCTACATTTAAATCGGAACTTCCCTCAATTTTGGGAGGGGAATCAATATCAAGTAGGAAATGCTTCATTTGGCCTGAAATTACTTATAACTGCAGACATTTATCAAAAATCAATTAGAATTTCAAAATACGCTTTAATGTTTATAGTTTTTACCTTTTCAGCTTTTTTCTTTTCGGAAATCATTAACAAAAAGAGAATACACCCAATTCAATATTTGCTCATTGGGTTAGCCATTATCTTATTTTACGTTCTCCTTCTTTCAATCTCGGAGCATATTAATTTTGATTACGCATACTTATTGTCAGCTATGGCAATAACGCTTTTGATAACAGGATACTCAAAGGGGATTGTGAAACATCAATATTTCACGTTAACAGTCTTTGGCATACTAGCTGTTCTCTATTCATATCTATATATCGTTCTTCAACTCGAAGATTATGCCTTAATCATGGGCAGTATTGGTCTCTTGGTTGTATTGAGCACAGTAATGTATATCACAAGAAAAATAGATTGGTACTCCTTAGAAAACATTCAGAAGGAATAAGTTTAACTGGTAATCAAGTGCAAGGTTTCACACTCAGATTCCAACATTGGAGTTAAAAGATCATAATGTCAATTTGGATTAACAAGAAAGATAAAGATGGGAAATCTCACATATTGGCTATTGAAGTCCCAATAATGGGGGTAATTATACTGTTGGGTTTGTTTACATCTCTTTTTGCTCCAAGATACTTTCTCTCATCAGAAGAGATTGTCATAAAAACTATTGCCAGGGACTCTGCTTGTTTATTGGTAACTGGTTTTTTATTCATTCTCATATCAAAGATTTCACTTTTCAGAAAAAGAATATGGATAAGTTGGGGAAGCAAATTAATGACAAAGCCATTTAGGCTCCTTTATAAATTTGGGTATTTGTTAATGCTCGGTGGGGTTTTGATAAGCCTCGTCATTTTGTCCAATTAATGTGTGTTTACTCTCAACAAAATGAAATTATTACATGAGTAAATCTACTATCGCTATATTGTTGTTTGCTATTTCGCTCCTTCATATTTTGGCTTCTCTGAGCATCTCAATTTATTATGGTAAATTGGCAGGTGAGCAAGTTGGCATCACAATTTCAACAGCCTTTAAAATGGGAGATATAACACACAAAGAAATTCAAGATATGCGAAACAGCTTCACAGCAAAGATAAAACCAACATATTATCTTTCCCTCGCTTTGTCCCTACCTTTCGGGCCAATTTTTAAGCCTTTCCACGATAAATGGATAACAAAACCAGTTTTGAGTCAAGAAATTGGCAAGGAAACATTCAAAAAGAGAGGCATTATTTTTGACAGCACTCTATTGCTCTTAAATGCAATATTTTTCAGTCTTTTTATTTTTTATACTTGGAAGCTTATTGAGAAAATAAGAAATCAAGAATTAAACAAAAAAAGCTACTTAAAGTAAATGACAGAAAAAAATAAGAAAACGTTTTTTGAATCATTCATTTCAATAAGTATTGATGTCAGTAAAGCAATTACTGAAGAGTTTCCTAGCAGGTATCGTCCTTTTGCCCGAGTGCCAATTTTCTTTCTGCTGGCTCTATTTTCTTTAATAGCTGCCCCAATAGTTTTATTTCTCAAGCTCCTTCGCAAGTCAACCATTAACCCTTTTTTCAAGCTCCGAACAGAATTAGAAACAAAATGGTATGGTGGTGCCCAAGATGAAGCTTTATCAGAACTCAGAAAAGTAAGAGAAATACTCATCAAAAATGAAGGGAAATTATCTTTCAAGGGAGTCCAAATTCCACCTTATGGAAAATTCAAATTCGATGAATTCACCAAAATTTTGTGGTTGCTCTATCATTGGGAGTTTCACTCCGGCAATTTCCATGAAGCCACTGAAGTCTGTGACTACTTCATAGAGAAAGGAGAATTAAACAATTCAAAGAGAAAGTCAATTAGGACGTATTGGGAAGAATGGGTCTTGAATAAAGCAAAAGCTATTCATAAGACGGATGGTGGCACGGCTGCACAAGAATATTTACTGAAATTTGTAAACACTCAATATGAGGAATGTCGTATCAATAAATATCTCTATGAATTGAGAGAGGGATCAAAAAAAATCGTTTAACAATCAGGTGCAAGAAACCTCAGGGGGCTACTCAACATCCGGGTCTGGAGTAGTAACGTTATGCGTATGAAAATAATACTTTTATCTTAGCATTGGCAATTACTTCTTCAGCATTTGGGAATACTGATAAATATAAAGCTTTGCATCTCGAAAAATGTGAAGAAAAAATCAAGCAAGTCGGTGGTCCATGCCTATATGGATCAGGGAATTCCTATAAAGGCAACCTTCCGGAACAACATCGGATTATCAATGGATTCCTTCTTCAGGGTAATTCCTTCATGGAAGCTGAGCAAATCTTTGGTGAAGCACCGCTATGGCATTCTGGTGATGCCGCAGCATCAGAAACTAAAGCATGTTACATTCCAGAATCTCAAAAAGAAAAAATTGTTCTTGTTTTTGCTTCAAATTCCGAGATGTCAGGGGGTGATGTGATCGGTAAGGTCAGATTGATTAAAGGCAGTATCGATTTCTCAAACCAATGCAGGGCAACTTTAATTAAGCCTGAAAATTTACGAACAGAGAGCGGTATCTATCTTGGGATGTCTCTCGCAGAGTTCAAAAATATTATGGGTGAGCCTTCAGGCACCAATGATGGTCTCTTATTTTACGTATATTGTGAGCGTAAGCCGTATAAAGCAGGAGACACATGGTGTGTAGAGGACGGTGAATCACTAGCAACACGTTGCTCAGGCATTTCAGCACGTTTTTCAAATGGAATACTGCAATGGCTTACAATCGGTTTTGGTGACTATGTTTGCTGATATGCAAAAAATCAGGTAAGGGGGTGTTTTTCTCACCCCTTAATCCCATACATATTACCATTAGGATATCCCTATCATAACATAGCCTAGAAAGCCCCAAGTTGCGTTCTAAGCCGCATATAAAAACCAGATGACCAACCCCCCCTAACAAAATGTGAAACAATGAAAAAGGCAATAATATACACTGTTCTCGGCTTGCTCATATTCGTGTTTGGATTCCTTGCTGGCTCCTTCTATATCACCATGAAATTTGCTAACTTTCCCATGAGCCAGATGGTTCAGGATGCCATTGAAAGTAAGATTGGGGATTTTGGTGATGTCGACGATTTTGATACTGATGGCTTTAGTACCTCTGATGCAAGTTTCTGGGAATCAATATTCTGGGGTGGTATCTATACCGATGAGAAAAGTTTAGAGATAATACCTGACGGTGCTGGGATACTTACCGGGAACTTTACATATGATGGCAAACCTGCTGTTGGAGTCCATTTTTACCTTGTCTTAAATGGGATGTTTAAAACAGACCTTATCTCTACAGATGATAAGGGGAGATTTGAAATTAAACTCCCTCCAGGTACTTATAGGATAAACTCACTGAAATGCCGGAGATGGAATAACAAGCCGAAAGGTGAATTCCTCTTATTATCAGGAGATGAACCTAAGTTCAAAGAGGGTGCTTATGGAAGGTTATTTCATATGTTTGGTTCTGATGGGAAAGAGGTCACGGTTAAAGAATCCGTAACCGATACAAATACCCTGAACTTCACCCTAAGGAAGAGGATAAACATAAAGTTTCCAGTTAACTTTGACAGAAATCAATTTGCCACTATGGATGATGCTATCCAGTGGGAACCATGTAAAGATGCAGAAACATATGTGGTCAAAATAAACAAGCTTATTAAATCAGGGCCGAGAAGCACAACTATACATCCGATAATGTACAGAGTGGTAAAGGATGCAGAACCAATCCGATTTAAAGACTTACCCCATGAGAAAAATAAGAAGGCAAAAGAGAAATACTCGGTGAGTATAAGAGCATATGATGAAGATGGTAATTTGGTGAGTGCATCAAACCTCGCATCCGGATCATTTATTTTCCCGGATGGCTACGTTTTAAAAGAGGAACCAGATGCTAAAAATGATGCTGAAGGCTTTGATGTTGAGGGGATGGAAGAAGCATATGATAAACATAAGCTGATGAATGCCGTTGAGTTTATGATCCAGGGGAAGATGCTTGATGAGGCAATTAAGTTACTGGGTACCATTGATGATGAAGACCTGAAGACCGAGAAGGAATTACTTACTGGTTATTATTATGCATCCATAGGTGATTGTGAACAAGCTGGTACCCATTTTGATAAAGCAAAGGATTTAGGGATTGCATGTATACCAAGTAAGTATAAGCTGGATTGTGAATGAGAATTACCCTATAAGTGGGAGGGGACCGGAATTCCAATGAAATAAAGCGTGTAAGGAATAATGGGGTAGGGATTATTTTCTCCAAGTTCCACAAAATCTAAAATCCGGTGAAATAATACTAATTTTTCCTAATCTCTTAAATTTGCTGGAGGACTGCGATGAAAAGCTATCGTAAAGAACTGTGGTTTAATGTGCCGACCCGCAGGGCATTTATCAATATCACCCCGCAGGTGGAGGAGTGTCTGCGGGAGAGCGGAGTGCAGGAAGGGCTGGTTCTGGTCAATGCCATGCACATCACCGCCTCTGTTTTTATCAACGATGACGAGTCGGGTTTGCATCATGACTATGAGGTCTGGCTGGAAAAGCTGGCTCCGCATGAGCCGGTTTCCCAGTATCGCCATAATACCTATGAAGATAATGCCGACGCCCATATGAAGCGCCAGGTCATGGGCCGGGAAGTGGTGGTTGCCATCACCGGCGGCAGGCTCGATTTCGGCACCTGGGAACGCATCTTTTACGGCGAGTTTGACGGCCGCCGCAAGAAGCGGGTGCTGGTTAAAATTATTGGGGAATAGCAAGGCAGGTTTTTCTACCTAAATTGAGCGTTTCAAATTTTGAAAACTCAAATCAGTATAAGTACCTTATAACAAACAAAATAAATTCCTTTTCAAAATTTGAAACGCTCAATTTAGGTTCTAATTGCTTTTGGGAAGATACTTATTGATTACTTCAATAAGCTTTTCACGGCTGATTGGTTTGGATATATAATCATCCATGCCCGCCTCCAGGCACTTTTCTTTATCGCCTTTCATGGCATGGGCAGTCATGGCGATAATGGTGATGTCGTGTCTGCCGATGCCTGAACTGGGATCGCGGATGATTCTGGTGGCTTCAAGACCGTCCAGCTCCGGCATCTGGACATCCATCAGTATTAGATCGTAAGGAGTTTTCTTGAGCACCTCTATGGCCTTTGCGCCATCTTCGGCGATATCAACCCGATAGCCCAATTTTTCAAGCAGACGGCGGGCGAGCAGCTGATTTACCTTGTTATCCTCAGCCACAAGTATTGAGAACTTCTTTTTGCTTTCTTCCAGAGAATGGCGGGTAATTAAAGGTGCTTCCTGTTTTAAAAGGGCGTCTGGCCGGTTAATTGCCGTGACGAGACAGTCATGCAAATGGGATGCTTTAACCGGTTTGGTAAGGTATGCTGAAAAACCGATTTCGCGCATGCGGACCGCATCGCCGCGAATCCCTGCAGAGGTAAGCATGACAAGAACCGTATTTCGTAATTCAGGATCGGCCTTGATAGTTTGCCCAAGTTTTGCACCGTCCATTTCAGGCATTTGCATATCGATCAGCGCCACATTAAAAGGATCTTTGTCGATTGTTGCTTCGAAAAGTTCTTTAAGCGCGGCTTTGCCGCCAGGTGCCTCACTATATCTGCATCCCCATGAATCGAGGAGTTTCGCTAAGATAACCCGGTTTGTCTTATTATCATCGACCACAAGGATCCGTTTTTCTTTAAGTTCTTCCACCATTGCATATTGTTTATCCAGATGACCTTCCTGTTTTTTGAGATGAGCCGTGAACCAGAATGTCGAGCCTTTGCCTTCCTCGCTTTTCACGCCGATCTCGCCGCCCATCAGCTCAGTTAAAAGCTTTGAAATAGTCAATCCTAAACCGGTGCCGCCGTATTTGCGAGTGTTCGAAGCGTCTACTTGGCTGAAGGATTTGAATAAACGGTCCAGAAAGTTTTTGGGAATGCCGATCCCGGTATCCGAGACAGAGAAGCGGAGTGTAACATGGTTTGTGCTTTCTTTCTCAACATTGACTTGGAGCACAACCTCGCCCTGCTCTGTAAATTTCACCGCATTCCCCAGCAGATTAACCAATATCTGGCGGAGCCTTCCGGGGTCGCCGTGCACACGGGTAGGAATGTCCGGGTTAATCATGCAGGCAAGCTCAAGATTTTTCTCATGGGCTTTATATGCTATTATGTCTGACACATCCTCAATCAGCGTTCTCAGGTTGAAGTCAATAAATTCAAGTTCCAAATGTTTTGCTTCAATTTTTGAAAAATCGAGGATGTCATTAATTATTGTAAGAAGCGAATCTGCTGAAGAAAGAACCGCTTTAACAAAAGTGCGCTGCTCATTATCAAGATTTGTATCAAGAAGGAGGCTTGACATGCCCATAACGCCGTTCATTGGGGTGCGGATTTCGTGACTCATATTGGCCAGAAATTGACTTTTGGCCTTATTGGCAGCATCTGCTTCTTCTTTGGCTATTTTAAGCACCTCAGTCATGTCATCCACTTCCCGCGTGGTCAGGGTGGAAATCTTAAGGGCAATAAATATCCCCACCAATACGGCCGCGATGCCCATTCCGTAAATGGCTACGATAATGGTATGAAGCGGAGTGTCTAATAACCGTTCAGAGATGCCGAGATGGAGGCAGACATCTGTTTTGCCAACCTGTGTGGCAATATCATGAATTCGTTCTCCATCGGTGGTTTTTATTTCTACAGCTTGCCAATCATTAATGAGTTTGGATTCGTCATGTAACCCTAAGAGCTGTTTGGGAATACCTTTGGGAAAAGTATGGACAAAACCTTCCATGGAACCATAAACATCTTTACATGTCCAGCCATACACAATGGCTTCTTTCTTGTCGACAATCTCCTGGAGTAGGTCCTTTAACGCGATGCGGTCATCCCACAAAATTAAGCTTTCACTTTGGTCGGCAAAAAACATGATTTGCTCACCAGCGAAATTAATAAAAGAATTGTGATGCTGCTGGTGAGCAAACATAGCCGTAGTAATGCAGACACAGCCGATGAGCAGCAATGTCAGAATAAATACACGCAGGAATATTCGACTTTTCAGGGTCATCTGTTACCTAGATATTGTTTTTCTCAAACCATTCTTCCATGACCCGCACCGTATCATACATACTGTCTTCTCCTTCCTCAAACCGGTCAATTTGGAGTTGACGCAAGATAGGTTGGGCTTGCTCATCTTCGTGCAGAGTGAAAAATAGTTGTTTAAGCCGTTGTTTAAGTTCCGGATCTATATTTGGATGGACAACAACTGGGGGGATGCCGTAGGGAGGAGATTTTTGTACAATTTTTGTTTGCGCTGTGTAGGTTGGGTCAACGTTGTTCATAAACTCCCATATGAGATGGTCAACCGCAGCACCATCACCAACGCCCTCAGCTACGGCTTTGATGGAATTATCATGGCTGTAAGTATAAAAGAGTTCTTTAAAGAAGGTGTCAGGCTTTTCGCCGCGCGTGGCCAGCATATATCGTGGCACGAGACATCCGGTGTTGGAATGGGGGTCGGTAAAGGCGAATTTTTTCCCGCGCATGTCTTCTAAGGACTGAATGGGACTGTCGCGATGGGCTAAAATATAGGAATAGTAAACCTTTTCGCCGTGGGCAACCGGTACCGCCAGCAGTTCCATGCCGAATTTTTTTTGTCCGGTGACATAGGGTCCGGAACAGACAAAGGCCAGGTCTACTTCCTGCTGCTCTACCAGATCATTGACTTCAGCATAGGTTTTCTTCTGAGCAAAGAACGTGCTGTACCCGAGCCGTTCGCCAATGAGTTCAAGAAGGTCGTTGTAATATTGCCGGGTAGGCTTAGGGGATATCATCGCTCCTACGGCTATGCGTAAAACCGGTTTGTCCTCATTTGTTTGAACCGCCTTACTTTTTTTTGTGGAAATTTCGCCCAAATCCACTTCAGTGACTTTGTTTTGTTTGCAGGCAAAAAGGAAGAGTAATGCTGCAAGACATGTTGCAAAAAGGATGAAAGGAGAAAACCTTGTTTTTTTATCCTGATTGTGGCCCATTTTTTCCTCCATATTGGGATATTGTCCTAACGCATCGGAATAAATTTATCTGATTACCATCATTTTTCAGTTACCTAAACGATACGAAGCATAACCTGTTGATTTTTGATGAAATTGTAAAAATATGATTTGTCTGCAATGCGGCCGCGTTAATCCTTATGACTCCTTACAATGAAGACGGCGATAAACACAGCAGGTGCTTCTTACGGAGACATTGCCAGTTCATCGATGTATTATCCCCCAAGAGGATTCCTCGCTTGCGCTCAGGGCACGTTGTACCTAGTTGAAATTACATGGCACGTTAACCGTCTTCCAGACTTTTTGCGGGATTACCAGTTTTGCTATATCTGTCATTTCGAACGAACGTGAGAAATCTTTTCCTGGGGCAAGAGGATTTCTCGCTGTGCTCGAAATGACAAGGGATTCTGAAGTACGAATAAAAAAAATAGCTGAGTTTAAGTAGTAATCAGATAAATTTAATTTCCCTTAAAATTATCTCAAAAAAATTAGTGATTTACCAATGGAAAATGACTTTTTGATAAGTGGCGTGTTGGATATGCAAAAGGAAAGCATTCTCAATTAGTTGTCTAACTGAAACGAGGCTGCCTAAATTAAAGGGATGGTTTTGGCAATGTGTTTTTGTTTTAACTTGTGCTATTAGCCAAGAGCCAATGGAATCAAAAAAATGAACGCAGATAAGAAGGTTCTCATGCACTATTTAGGTACCCTTCATCCTGTTGTTGAGAAGCGGAAATTCCTTTTCAGCATGCCCCCGGCTCAGGTCAGTTCTGATCTTTTTGCGATAGAGTATTTTGCATGTCAGGCCAGACTTTTAGAAGATCCTCTTTGTTGCGAAAATTGATGGTCAGGGTAAGGGCATCAGTCTCGAAAGAAGGTGCGTGGGAAAGAGTTGTTCCCTTGGGAAGACCTAGTTTGCCGATGAATTGAGTGAAGTCGGCTTCAGCCTTGCTCAGCCGGGGTAATTGTTTCCTGGTAAGCCATTTCATGAAGTTGGCAGCCTTCTGGGGTGGGTTGGCAGTTGGATGATCAAGTATTTCCTTGGCTGCAGGGGAACCGAGAATACTCATGATTCCGGTATTGTCACGAGTTGCCAGTTCCCTACATACAACAGTGATTTTTTTCTGGTTTGAAACGCTTAAGCCGAGATATTCGATCACCTCATAAAGCGACATCCGGTCAACAAAGGATAGCTTAGCGAACTCAAGGGCAACAGTAGCATCAAGGAAGCCCAGGTGGACCGCATCAACAAGCTGTTCTTCAAGATCAAGCAGGGGAAGGAATTTATTGACATTATAGGGCTGCGGCGCCAAATCCAGTAAGGGCAAAAATCGTTCGGCAATTGTTTTTTCATCCTGCCACTTGAGTGCTTTTTTACAAAACATGGCCTGTTGTGCCGGGCTCAATGGCCCTGAAAGCATGGCATCCTCAAGGGCAACAGCTAAGGCCTCCTTTTCCGATATATCATAGGGCAGGATGAGGCAATCCAGAGCTGTTTTATTGAGGGCATCCTTGGCAACCTGCAACCGTTTCCAGCCTGACACTATTTGATAAAGGTCGGTCTCCTTCTTTCGCAAAATAGGCGGATGCAGGATGGCGGTTCTGGCGATTGAATCCAGGAGCGTTTCAGGCATAGGCCGGCCTTTGCCGGGACTCAGGCAAAATGAATTATCCTGCCAGTCAATTTGTCTCATGAGTATCCGAGTATTTGTCAGGTGTAGGGAGGCGATCATCTACTTTTTACCTTTTATGAAATTTTTTTAGAAATCAGATTTTCTATCCATGCACTGTATGGGAAATGAAGCTGGTTTTGTCAACGGAAAGTTGGTGGTCGTATAAGGACTTCTTGCAAAAAAGCTCTGTTGCTACTAATTATCAAAAAAATAATGATTAGTATTATGGATCCAGAAGGGTCATTTTTCAGAAAATGAGAAACCTGAAAGTAGTGATGATAGCAGCCACAACTGTCTGTGGCCGGATAAGTCCGGTGCCCATTGGCAGTAATCTCGATCGTCAACTGCTTGAGAAAATGAGATCGGAAACCGATGCTACCCTCATGGGAGCAGGGACCCTGCGGTCAGATGATCCTGAAATGAAGGGACCAGATGGTGATTGTCTCGACAATCGTATCCGGGCCATAGTCAGCCATTCCGGGAAAGTGCCGAAAGACCGCAAACTCTTTCATGAAGGGCCGCAGCCGGTAGTCCTTACATCTCTTGCAGAAGAGCGGCGCCTTTCCGAAGAGCTTGGCAATTGTGCGCAGGTGATCGGTCTGCCCCCTGGCCCGCAAGGGTTATTAATTGATGCGGCCCTGTCGGAACTTAGCCGCATGGGGGCTGGATCGGTCCTGATTGAAGGGGGGGGAAAGCTCAACTATTCATGCCTCAGGGATAGAGTAGTGGATGAAATTGTTTTGACCGTTTGTCCGGTCATTTCAGGCGATATAAAAAGTAAACATCTCGTTGAGGGTGAGAAGCCTTTGGGCCAGCCGTTTCTTCCCTTGGATCTCATATCGTGTGATAGTGCTGAGACCGGAGAACTGTTTATCAGATATCGGATAAAAAGAGGATGAAATGGAAAATCAGGAACTCGCTATTTTGTTTTCAGGCGGCACGGATTCTCTAGCTCTTTATGGTTTGGCCGCGGCAGGCCATCTGCCAAACCTGAAGCGGCCCAGAAAGATCCATCTTCTCCATATGCTGAACGGCATGAGCAGATTTCACAATTATCCCAGAAACCGTTTTCAGGATGCGCAGCAGATTCTTGCGGCCCGTGTCACTCTTTCAAACCAGATGCCGGAGTCATCATATGTGGAACTGGATATGGGAAGACTTTTTCAAGGATTGTGGCTGGACAGATACGAGGAACTTATGCCCAGATACAATGGAAAGAACCTGGTGTGCGTGGCCTGCAAGCTCGCAATGCATGGTCGGGCGGTGCTGTACTGTGTTGAGCATTTTATTCCCATGCTGGTGGCGGGATACAGCAAGAAACAGGATTACTATCCTGAACAGACCCCTGTTTTTATGGAGAAGATAGCCGGGTTTTCCGCCCATTTCGGCATCAATACAAGCTTCCCTGTTTATGAGGAGTTTGATGAGAAGTTGGTCACCCGCCATGTCCTTGAAGATCTTGGCCTGCCATCCACCGGCGGCGGTGAACGGAAATGTCTGTTCTGTCAGACATTGACCACCGCAACAGAAAAGGAGATCGGCCAATATATGGATGACATGGTCCCAAGGATGATAGA
>CALZHT010000068.1 GCA_945787445.1 uncultured Desulfobulbaceae bacterium | reverse complement strand
GGCATCCCGGCCCACGGCAATCAACGATCACTATGGGATGCAGGCTGCAGATTTGATCACCCAAACCCGGAATACCGTTAGGCAACTAAATTAGGCCCTGATCCAGCATGGCATCAACCACATGGACAAAGCCGGCAATATTGGCGCCGGCCAGATAGTTGCCGGGCTTGCCGTAGTCAACGGCCGCATCGAGGCAGGTCTTGTGGATGCTTTTCATAATGATCTTGAGCCGATTGTCAACCTCTTCCTTGGGCCAGTTCAGGCGCATGCTGTTCTGGGCCATCTCGAGGCCGGATACTGCTACCCCCCCGGCATTTGCCGCTTTTCCCGGGGCAAACAACAACTTGTTGTCGATGAAAATCTCAATGGCCTCAGGTGTTGAAGGCATATTAGAACCTTCGCTCACAAGGCTCACACCATTGTTGACCAGGTTCCAGGCGTCATTACCATTAATTTCATTCTCGGTAGCGCTTGGAAAGGCGCAGACCGCCTTATGGTTCCAGAGAGGATTATGGTCCAGCGTCAGGTCGGCCTTGGTGTATAACGCATTGGGATATTTTTCCTTATATTCTTCGATCCGGCCGCGCTGTGAGTTTTTCAGCCGTTTGACATAAGCGAGCTTCTCTTCGTTGATTCCCCCTTCATCATAAATATAACCCGAAGAATCGGAAAGAGTGACTACCTTGCCGCCCAGTTCCAGGATCTTTTCGGTGGTAAACTGGGCCACGTTACCGGCGCCGGAGACAAGGCATACTTTGCCTTCCAGGGTCTGGTTCCTGGTGGCAAGCATTTCGGCGGCAAAATAGACGCTGCCGTATCCCGTGGCCTCCGGCCTGATAAGGCTGCCCCCCCAGTTGAGGCTCTTGCCGGTGAGGACGCCGGTGAACTCATTGGCGAGCTTCTTGTACATGCCGAACAGATAACCAATCTCGCGAGCCCCGACGCCGATATCTCCGGCCGGGATGTCTGTATTGGGACCGATGTGCCGGAAAAGCTCGGCCATGAAACTCTGGCAGAACCGCATGACCTCGCTGTCTGATTTACCCTTGGGATTAAAGTCGGCTCCACCCTTGCCGCCGCCCATGGCAAGGGTGGTCAACGCGTTTTTAAAGACCTGTTCAAAGGCAAGAAATTTCATGATGCTCAGGGTCACGGAAGGATGGAAGCGCAGCCCCCCCTTATAGGGCCCTATGGCACTGCTCATCTCCACCCGGAACCCCCGGTTCACATGGACCTGCCCTTGATCATCCATCCAGGGAACCCTGAAAATAATGATCCGTTCCGGCTCAGTGATTCGTTCCAAAACAGCGGCCTGCCGGTACTCCGGATTACGGTCCAGCACCGGCTTGACGGTCTCGATTACCTCCTGGACCGCCTGGTGGAATTCCATTTCACCTGTATTTTTCGTGATTACCAGTTCCATGATATCTGACATAAACATCCTCTTATGCGATTTACGATTTGGGATTGCGGATTTTGGATTTGATTTTATTTGTTTTGTTTGGCTGTCTTGATCGATGAAACTATTATAGCGACGATCTCATCATTTTCTTTCATTAGTGGTGCAATCAAATGTTTGTCCATTATTTTCAACTCAGTTATCAGTTCAAGCCAAAACAAAGTCTCATCAGCTTCTTCCTCAACAATAGATAGCTTCGAAATAAATTCAGCTTTTGACTATGCCCGGCATGCCGCCCTATAATTAGTTTCCATCCGGAAACGCTCCTTTTGTGAAATCTCTACGTCGATCTGCAAAATTGCTTGTGCGACGTACTCGAGCACGTCTCCGCACAATTCCTTGATCTCCTTGACCTTTCGCAAAATTGTCAGTTTCCGCATTGGAAACAAATTGTTCCAGCATCCTCCAAGTCTGCGACTTTCCGGATGGGAACGAATTAGCAGCAACAGATGTGCCGGAACGAAAAAGTTGATTGCCAATCCGTTTGCCTTCCCGGTCATTAGGGAGGTTCCGGCACAATGTAACAACCCTTTTTGCGAACTCCTTGGTCCGATTTTTTATCACATTTTGATCCATAACCCCTGATCTCCAATCCGAAATCCCAAATCCGCAATCCCAAATCACAAAGTATTATTTTTTAACATCACGCATCTGGATTCTCTGCCGTCTACCTTGAGCTGGAATGGTCTTTTGAGACGCACATGACGTAAATATTCGGTTTCCGTCACCTGGTTTTGTGATGCAATCCACTGCCAGTCGATGAAATGCTCCGATCCCTCATTGACGGTGGCGTAATGGATACCCAAGGAAGTGATATTCTGGAAAAAGTGGGTGCCCTGTGAAGGTTCGACCTTCAGTTCTTCATGGCGCAGTTCGATCATGGCGCCGACCCCTGATATGTCATGCCATTGCACAGGAATGCCGAGCCAGGGGTCTGCAGAGCCCCAGCGGCCGGGCCCGATGAGAAGATAGGGTCTCTGTTCTTTAAGCAGCTTTGCATTGAGACGGCTGATTTCAGCGGCGATCTTAACGGTAGCGTCCGATCTGAATGTATCCGGTTTGACATAGATGATGTCGGCGATCTCCTGACTGGAACCATGACCTAGCGCCTGGGTGGAAAAGCAGAAAGCACGGGCAATGTCATCTTCCATAATCTGGACCTCGAAACGTTCGCTTCCCGCCACCATTGGCCGAATCTGCAAAAAACTGAAACTGCTTTTTTGCGGCTCCGGATGGAGATCGACAGAAAATTCAATCTCCAAAGCACCGCCCGTACCTTTACGCCCAATATCCAGCAGTTCCGACAAGAGATTGGGAAGTGGAAATATGTTGTGCTTCAGAATGGGAGCAAAGGTCAGCACCTTAGGACCCTTGCCAAAGCTGTCCCGTATTCTGTGTTCCTCAGGGAAATAGGTGCTGCTGAGCATTTTCACCGGTAATTCGTGATCAGCATCAACCAATTCCCTGCGTTCCAGGTTGGAATTCTTGAATGTGAGGTTGTCCGGATAGTTTTTGACCCGCAGGGCATAAAAAAAACGCTGCCCATTTTCAAGGATTTCGTCGACCGTGGAAAACTGGGGCAGCATTTTCGGATATCTGGGCGAAAACCTGAGACTCCGTTCCCCTTCTACCACGGTTTTACCCATTCCCAAGGCGATGTGGGCAATACCCTCTTCCCGCTTCATATACGAGATGGGATAAAAATTATATGACTGGGCCACACCGGAGATGGCAGGATAGAAGTAATCGCCGTATTGGCTACCTACAAGTTCCTGGATAATGACTGCCATGCTGTCCAGCCCTGAGTGCTGCACAATGCCGCAAAAAGCGCGTGGGCAGACAAAGTAGGTGGAAGCGAACACCAATTTAACCGCGGTAATAAGGTGGAGCAGCCGCACGGAAAAATCAGCATGGTTGTTAGGCAGCATGTATGTCTCAAAGAGCCCGGCAAAGGGCTTGAACTGAGCATCCTCCAGCAGGCTCGAAGATCGGATCGTCAAGGGAACAGTAATTTTGGCAAGATAAGCGGCCAGTTCCTTCTCCAGCCATTTCGGCATCTCCGCTTCCAGGAAGCTGGTGGCAATCATGTCATCGTCTCCCTGATTACTCAGATAGTGGAGTCTGTTGTGCTCCACAAAGGAGTCGAAACCATCTGCCGTAATCACACAGGTTTGCGGAATCCGTATTTCGATATCGGCAAATTTCTTAAACAATTCCGGGTTATTTCGGAACTGGTTAGCCATAAAGGCAAGACCCAATGCCTTACCGCCCAATGAGCCACGGCCGATGGTCACAAAATCCATGACATCCGGATCAAAGCCTTGGGCGGAAAAGGGTGCCACGACTCCTCTTTGTCGCCATTTCCGTAAGGCGTGTACCTTGGCTACGATGTCCTGCCGCAATTCGTCCGAGTTGTGTGTGTGGGCAAGACGGTTTTTCTGCAACATGGAGGCAAGGGCGACCTCGGAACGGGCCATGACCCAGTGTGAAAAATGATTTCGTTTGGCATGGAATTCTAATGATGGCACAGGTAGTTGACGCAATTTCCCCTCAAATTCCTGAAGGTTCCCGGCCCGGTCTATTTCAGTGCCGTCCGGCAGGTGGAAAATAAAATCACCAAAGCCGAGATGGGTGAGAAAAAAATCATGGATTGCATCATTAAGGCCGACAGAATTCTTGTCAACGAAAATGGCGGGGATATTTTCGGCCCGCGGCTTGTTTGCAGATTCGGAACTCAACAGAAGAAGCGGCAAATCTGAGGCATCCTCCCGCATCTTTAAGAGAAGGTCAATGCCGGCGTCATCCACCATTTCACCTTTACGCGGAAAACGGACATCGGAAATCACCCCGAACACATAAGGTTTGAAGCGGTTATAAAGCTCGAAAGCCTCTTCATAATTTTCCGCCACCAGAATTTTAGGTCGAGCCCGCATTTTTAGCATCCGGTGCTCTGGATTCAGGCTCTCATGCAGAACCGACTGCGTCTGCCGTACCACTTCCTTGTACAACAGGGGCAGAAACGAGGATCGGTAATGGGGAGAATCCTCCACAAGGATAATCACCCGGACCATGGCGATGCGAGTATCTTGCTCAACATTGAGGTGGTCTTCCATATTTTTAACCAGGGACATGAGAAATTCCGGATCCACCGACCAGATGAACAACTTATCTATCCCGTATTGGTTTAATTCGCATATATCGGTGCACACTCCTTTAAGACTATGGGTGAGAAGAATGACCGGCAGGTCGGGATTGATTTTTTTAATTTCTGCTCCCAGGGTAAAATAGTCCATATCATCAAACTGCGGCAGGGTGATGACCAGGTCGAATTCTATTTCCTTGAGACGCAGTAAAGCTTCCTTGCCGGAGGAGACTCGGATCAGGCGAGGCGGGTGGCTCAGATTGAGGCTTCGGTATTCGCTTACTATCTTTGAGGTCAGGCTGCCGCCCTCCTCCAGGATAAAGGCGTCATAAGGGCTCAGGACAAGAAGCACCTTACGGATCCTCTTGGTCATCAGTTCATGAAAGACCTTGAAATCGGCATCAAAACCTTGCAGGCCAAGATCTGTCTTTACCTTTGTGCTAACCACTGTTCCTCTCAAGTTGCCAATATAGTTTTCATGGTATTCCGACTAAATTTCCTCCTCCTCCTCGGGACTTATAGATCGCGGCAGAGCATGGAGATTAAATTTCTTGGCTGCCTTAATTCCTTCCCGCAAGGCCTTGCGGTTCAATTCCTTCGTGCCCTTTGGCGCCCTGGCCACCAATGCCTTTTCCAGGTTGGACACCGAAACCATGGGGCATAGCTGGCCTACCGCGCCAAGGGCGACCATGTTGGCAACTATCTCCTTACCCAGCTTTTCCCGAGCGATCTGGGTGAAAGGTATAGCCACCGACCGGCTGGTTGGAATCTGCTCCACAAAAGTGGAGTCGACAAGCAAGAGCCCATTGGGTTTGAAATCATAAAAATATGCATCACAGGAAGCCTGGTTCATGGCGAGCAGCAGATCAAGTTTCATCGCCTTGGGATAATCTATGGGCCTCTCGCTGATTACTACTTCTGCTTTGCTTTTGCCGCCGCGCGCTTCGGGCCCGTAACTCTGGGTCTGGCACACATATTTGTTGTCGGCAATGCCCACTGCTTCAGCCAATATGACGGCAGCCAGGATAATCCCCTGCCCTCCGGAACCGCTCAGTCGAATTTCGTATCGATCTTCTTTCATGAATCATGCACCCTCTGCCGGCAAAACCGGAATTACGAATGTTGAATGAAGATTTATGAATTATGGAAAGCAAATTCATCCAATGAACAAATCAACTATTTAACTATTCAACCAATCAACCCTCTTTCGCCCTTTCCCGTATCTTTTGATATTCTTCAATATAATCCGGTTTGTCCACATCCGCTAAAACGCCTATGGTGAATTTGTCCTGCAAGTCTTTGGCCGGCAAGTCACCGGCCTTTTCAATGCGCACCGCATGGTCCCGCAGCCATTCCATCATGATTACCGGGCTCCCCATCTGATTGCGGCGGCCGTACTGAACATGACAGTTGGACATCGCCACAATAACACTGAAGCCCCGTCTTTGTATGCCCTGGGCAATAATTTTGTCAAGCAGTTTAGCATGAAATACCGAGCTCCTGGCCACATAAGAGGCCCCGGCAGTGACCGCCAGCTCGGCAATGGAAAAGGCATGCTCTATATTGCCGTACAGAGCGGTAGATGCCTTGCAGCCGTAGGGTGTAGTAGGCGAATATTGCCCGCCGGTCATACCGAAAATCTGGTTGTTGATAATAATGGCGGTAAGGTCCAGATTGCGCCTGGCCGCGTGAATGAAATGATTGCCGCCAATGGCGGTGGCATCGCCGTCTCCCATGACGGCGATTACCTTGAGTGATGGTTTTGCCAGTTTGATGCCGGTTGCAAAAGTGAGGGCACGGCCATGGGTGGTGTGCAGAGTATTGAAATCCACATAAACCGGCAGCCGGCCCGAACAGCCGATGCCTGAGGCCATAACGATTTCGTCCTTTTCCAGGCCAATGTTGTCGATGGCCCGGATCAATGACCCAAGGACAATGCCGTTACCGCAGCCAGGACACCAGACATGGGGAAACTTCTTGTCGTGCCGCAAATAATCGTGGGGAAGCCGTGTCGCGTTATTAGGCATATCATGCTCCTTTACATGTCCTTGAGTTCCGTAAATATCTCGGTCGGGGTAATAATCTGGCCGTCAATCCGATTGTATTTTAATACGCGGCAATCGCTGGTGTTGGCCCTTTTCACTTCACGGCTGATCTGTCCGATGTTCATTTCAGGGACCAGCACGGAGCGGCATTGACGCAGGGCGGTATCCACCGCGTTTTTGGGAAAGGGAAACATGGTGATCAACTGCAAAAGCCCTGCCTTTATATTCTGCTGCCGTGCCTGCATTACCGCACGTTGCGCCGATCTGGCCACCGAGCCGTAGGCGATGACCGCCACCTCAGCGTCTTCCATCATTATTGATTTGGTCATCTGGATTTCGTAAAAACCATGGGTAATCTTACGGAACAGCCGCTTCATAAAGGCCTCTGTTTCTTTCGGTTTCTGGGTGGGGAAACCTCTCTGATCATGGATAAGGCCGGTTACATGATGACGGTAACCTTCACCCATGGCTGCCATGGGCGGCACACCACGGCTGTTTTCCTCGTATGGGATATACCATTCAGGCGGGGTGGAAGGACGAATCCGGTCAATGACCTCAATTTTGTCACCCGCCGGCAATGCCAGTATCTCACGGGTATGGGCCACGACCTCATCGGAAAGAATAATGACCGGCACCCGGTATTTCTCGGAAAGATTAAATGCATGGATGGTAATATCAAAACAATCACCTACAGAGGAAACAGCCAATACAATAACGGGATGGTCGCCATGCGTTCCCCATCTGGCCTGCATGACATCGCCCTGGGCCGGGCTGGTCGGCAGTCCCGTGCTGGGTCCACCGCGCATGACATTGACAATGACACAGGGAGTTTCGGTAATGCATGCAAAACCAAGGTTCTCCTGCATCAAGGAGAATCCCGGCCCGCTCGTTGCAGTCATGCTTTTCACACCGGCAAGCGAGGCGCCGACAACCGCGCCCATACTGGCAATTTCATCTTCCATTTGGATAAATGTCCCGTCTTGCCGAGGCAGGCGGACAGACATCATCTCGCTGATTTCCGAGGCCGGCGTGATGGGATAGCCTGCAAAAAAACGGCAGCCCGCTGCCAGGGCGCCTTCGACTATCGCCTCATTTCCCTGAAGAAGAAGTTTTTTAGGGGGATCATTATTTGCCATTCTTCTTCCTCCTTCGATCCGGATAACGTTCCTGGATGGTAATGGCGAAATCAGGGCAGTGCAATTCACAAAAATGGCAACCGATACAATCGTCCGGTTTCTCAATCACCGGTTTCCCTTCTTTGTCACGATTGAAGACATTTTTCGGGCAGAAAGCAATACAGATGCCACAGGCCTTGCACCAGTCCCGAAAAAAAATCTGGTTGTACAGTTTTATTCCTTTTTCTTTCAGCTCCTTCTTGATTTTCCAATAGTCATCAGGTTCTTTCGAGGGTTTTTTCCGCTTCTTTTTGGGAGGGGTCATGATTCTCCTCTAGTATTGCAGGATTTGCATGAATACAACCTTACAAATTGTGTAATGTCACAAGAGCTCATTTGTGGGCTTCAGCTATTATAACACATTGGAATAATATAAAAAAATAAATTATTAAATGAAAATATCAGATAGACCTGAAAAAGCCAGTACCGCAAATTGTAAATCCTCCCTTCATACTTCCTTCACCGTTCTGAATTTACATTGATCCCGGTCTTGACCAAAAAACACGCGAATGTGGTTTATATAAAAAAACAAGGGTTATCGACCTCCAATATAATGGTTTTCCCTATAGCTCTTTTGCCAACATTCCTGCAAAGTACACATTCCATCCCTGGGTGAAATTTTTCTGTCGCCTGGGGCAATCCCAATATGGATGAATCAACTAAGGAGTAAAATATGGATAAAAAATTTTTAGTTAACGGTTTTGGTATCATCACCGGCAATTTCATGACGTCCCTGCTCGCTACGGTAGCAATATTGAGCGTTCTTTCAGGCATTGTCAACTGCAGTGGCTCCAGGCATGCCACCATACAGGCGCCGCAGGATATCATCCAGAATTATGTTGCCAAGCATGAAACCATGGTAGACAATTCGCTGGTCGATCTCTATGTGGAAGAAGAGCAGGCCAAGGTTGCAAATCAAATTAACCAATCCATAGCTGCAAAAGAAGCGGCAGGCACCCTGGATAAGCTGCGACACGCCACGTTCGACTTTTCCGGCCTTGCCCTGGAAGTTGTCGGCGAAAAGGAAGAATATGTCAACGATGAGCCAAAAACCTTTATCAAGGTGCAGGTTAGCGGCAGTTTCATCCTGAACCTGGAGGGTGACTCCCGGCAGATTATCCCGGAAAATTTTGTTATCCTGGAGCGGCAGAATAATGCTTGGAAGGTAACAGAAAAAATCAATCCCTGGGGGTAATGAACCGATCTGAAAACTCTCAGCGTAGCGGCAGCGGCTGTTCTATTATTGGCATTAAATGAGAACAGCCGCTTTATGCCTAATCACTAAAGGGTTACAGTCTCCACCTTATGCCCCACCTCAACATTCTGGATTCTTTTTCCCAATCCTATATTTGACTAACCCGCAAAAAGTCAAGGGATGGCTAAGCAAAAAGTTCGATAAACAAGGAGCACCCCGCAAGGGGGTATAAATAGTGGTGTCGAGGGCGCGAAGGTGCTGTGAAACGAATGCCCTTGGGGTGCATACATCAGGTATGCCGAGCACCCGAGAGCCCGCTACGACGCAGTAGATCGGACTTTTTGCGACGCCATCATATTTACTATTTTTAAAATCACTGGCCTTCCGTGACGTTTCATACTATCATGGCATAATTGTCAGATCGATGAAGGGACAGACCCGTCTGTCCAAGCTGCCCGGTCTGCCATAATCTTACTAGTGTTACTGCGGAATGCTGGGTCTTCTTTATCGGAAGGGCAGGGTTGTGTCCTTATCTTTTTCGTACTCTCCCCTGTCTCTTTTCGGTGAAATGCTGTTCATGCCATGCAATGACCTTCCGTGGCCGGATGCAAACCGACAAAGGAGTGTAAGTCAATTGACAACCGCAAAAAAGTTAAAAGCCGGCAATGAGATTGATTCCCGCTGTCTCAAATGCAAAGATATTACCAACCACACCATAATCGCCATGGCGGAGGAAAAAGTGGCCAAGGTGCAGTGTAATGTCTGTGGCGGTCGCCACAATTACCGCCCTGCCAAGCCTGAAAAGACCGCAACCAAAAAGAAAAAAGCCACGCCGAGAAAAAGTACCGCCATCAGCAAAGAGGCCAAGGCAATTGCCTATTTCGAGAAAATGATTGAGGGCCGCGACCAGGCCATGGCCCTTGCGTACGAAATGACCGGTAATTTCCAGGAAGAAGACCTGCTTGATCATCCTGTTTTCGGACTTGGTCTGGTCACCAGGACCATCATGCCGAACAAGATCGAGGTGCTATTCAAGGAAGGCAGCAAACTTCTGATCTGCGAGTTGCAACAATCTAAACTCTAGCCTTCGGGAAGCGGTAGTTCAACAAGATATTGCCCTTCAGAGATTTAAATACCTGTTCAGATAATACCACTTCCTTTTAATCAAACTCCCCCGATTCCATGGAAGAACTTCTTAGCAGCCACGGTTATCCGGCCCTTTTTCTCATAAGCTTTCTGGCAGCCACCATCATACCCTTTGGCTCTGAATGGCTGCTGACCACCATGCTTATCCAGGGATTCGCACCAATACCGGTCGTGGCCACGGCAACGGCAGGCAATTATCTGGGGGCATGCACTACTTACCTAATAGGGCTTTACGGCGGACCTTTTCTTTTCCGCAAACTGCTGCGGATTACGATGGATTCCCAACAAAAGGCCGAAATCCTTTTCAAAAAATACGGCTCCTGGTCGCTTCTCTTCTCCTGGCTGCCGATTATAGGTGATCCGCTCTGCCTGGTTGGCGGTGTGTTCAAAATTCCCTTCAGCCGGTTTTCTATTCTGGTGAGCGCAGGCAAGCTGGGCAGATACGCGACTATAGCTGTTCTGGTCTTGGGAGGTCTCGGGGCACTGCACGGCTAGCCCGGATTATTCATGACTCTGGACTATTAATTTTTTTTATTTTGTTAATATTTAAGCGAAATTGAACATGCATAGCGAAGTGCACCCCAAGCACTTCCTTCGGGCGCATTCCCCGCAGGTTACGCAAATAGATTGCGTGCGCAAGCGGCTGCGGGGTAAACGAGCGAATTTAATAAAGTCAAAAAGTTCTTACATACGGAGATTGTCTGCTCACTACGTTGCGCGGACGTGAAGATTCCATACACGAAAAAGGGCCGGAAGCATTTCTAGGTTGATATTTTAAAATTAGTTGTTCAAATTCCCCGTGGCTTGTTGTAGTGAAGCGGAAATCCCGCTTAAACGAAGCCGCGGGGAGCTTCAATATTTTCTCAGTGCTTTGCAATACACAGAGTGCAATTTTGTTTGTTCCGTAACTGCAATTGAAAAGAGTCACACTGCGGGGGCGGCGATTTGGCTGAACCTGCTTCGTCATCGGGCGGTTCGCGCAGCCAACTACAGCGAATCACCCTCTTCCTCACATCTTCAGCCAACTCACCACCTGAATAATCCAGGCTAACAGGCTGCAGAGGAAAAACATTTTTCATTTGAGGTAACTACCCACTATTAATACCAATGATATGGAACAGCCAAACCTGATTCACCACTATTCCATTTCTCATTCCCCATCAAAAAGATGAACTCTTCCCCCACCTGCGTTCCAGCGCTTTGCTTTACAGGCGCGGATCGATATTGCCCGGACCGCCGCAATCGGGAGTATAGCAGGTTACATTTTTAAATTCGCACTTTTCCTTGCAGCTCGGACAGGTATTTGGCGGGGTTGCCGAAGTATGCAAAAATCCGCAGTTTCCGCATTTCCAATAGGTGAGGCCACAACCGGGACAAAGGGCGGCATCAAATGACTCGGGAAGCGTTTGCCCACAGTTTGCACAGGTTCTATTTGTATTTTCTGTCATATTTCAAGTCTCCTCATAGAAATTAAAACAAATTCTTCGCGTTCTTCATAGTAACACTGGTAAGCCTTTTTCCATAGCAATGCAAGAAACCTTTGTTTTGGACTGTCAACTCAAGGCAGACATTGATTTCATGTACTTTTTAAATGTAACCACAATTGTTCATTCTCCACGAAATACATCATGATTTTTCAGGACATTAGTTGAAAAAATGAGAATCGTTCTTAGTGTTTCTAGAAAATAACAACCTCCATCTAAAGATGGTAGGTTGAACAAAATGGACTGAAAGTCCAGATACAGATCAAATAGACCCGTTTTTATCGTGCTCGTAATCGAAAAAAAAGCAAAATCGATTACGATTATGATTACGAGCACAAGCATGAAAATAAACCACACACCAGCTAAAGCCACCCGCCTGAAATTCAGGGGCGTGAACCTTAGCAAATACTAATAATACAGGAGATTGCAGCAGAAAGTGGAACAACGACTGGAAGAACATTTGATTATCGAAGAGCCGTTTTATCTCCAGCAGGGAGATGAACTTGCCATTGCCCTGGCCGCCTATGAACATGCCATTCCCTTGCTTTTAAAAGGGCCGACCGGGTGCGGCAAAACCCGCTTCATGCAACATTTGGCCTGGAAACTCAAACGCCCCTTGGTAACTGTTTCCTGCCACGATGACCTTTCCACCAGCGATTTGGTCGGGCGGTATCTAATCAAAGGCGGCGAGGCCGTGTGGATTGACGGCCCGCTCACCCTTGCAGTACGGCACGGCGCGATCTGCTATCTCGACGAAATCGTTGAAGCCCGCAAGGATACCACTGTGGTGATCCATCCATTGGCAGACGACCGCCGTGAATTGCCCATTGAAAAACGAGGTGAATTGCTTACCGCGCCGCCTGAGTTTATGCTGACCATATCCTACAATCCGGGCTACCAGAGCGTGCTCAAGGACCTCAAACAATCCACCCGGCAGCGCTTCATAGCCCTTGAATTCGCCTATCCTCCCCCAGGATTAGAGACCGAGATTGTTCAGCATGAGTCCGGGGTGGATGGACAAACCGCGGGAGCACTGGTGCGACTGGGTGCCATGACCAGAAATCTCAAAGATGCCGGATTGCCGGAAGGAGCAAGCACAAGATTACTTATCCATGCCGGAAAGCTCATGCAAAGTGACATGGATGCCAGAAGGGCCTGCCGGGCGGCAATCACCGAAACCTTGACCGACGAACCGGAACTTCTCGCTGCCATCAGCGAAATGGTAAGTTCTCTTTTCTAGGTCCTACGCAAAATTGCGAACTGCAGCAATTTTGTGTTAAACGCGACTTCATCGCTATAAATATTTCACCTAGACTGACGCTGCCGGAAAATAATGAACAGTATCGAACTGGAGAAGCGTTTTTTTGAGTTGGTTCCCTCTCACCCACCCAACGCCTGGGAAATTGAAGAGTATATGGAACAGCTCGGGCCACTGCCCGATCCGCAGCAGAAAATAATCCTCGACCAAGTGCCGGTCATCTGGCCGGTGAGTCATGCGTTATGTTATTCTTATCTCTCATGCGCCGGCTCCGCCCTTGCCTGCCTGCACCCCAATCAGCTGAGCCAATGGGTAGCTGCCACCCTCGATATTTACGAACGAGACGGTTTACACGAGGCGCAGATGTTCATGGCAAATGTGGAGAGCAATTTCCTCTGCCGCATCCGCGGTGAGGCAGGCATTCTCTTAAGCGACGTCGCACCGAGGCTTACGCCCTATGCCCATTCCATTGCCGAACGAAAGATAGCCTTTGCCACCGGCCACCATATGTATACCGATACGGAAACTATCTTCCTACCCCATGAAATTACCCTGTTCCAGGAAGAAGAGGACAACTTTCTCCTCTACAAACTTATGGTCACCTTTCAGCTCGGACTTCTACGATGCAACACCTATGATTTCTCATTACCCCTTGACCAGCTACGCCATAATGGAATCGAAAAAACATATGGGAAAAAACTGCACCTGGAGACGATCCTGCTCGAAGATTTTTTTTCGCTCTTTCCCGAACCACGTCTTGGCGAAGATCTCTTTACTCTAGTTGAAGGGATGCGGGTGAACGCGTATCTTGCCGCAAACTTTCCCGGAATCTGGCGGGATACTGCCCGGCTGCGTACTGCCTTGGCAAAATTCCGCCCCTCTCTGAATAGGTTGACCGGCAAGGCCCGAATTATTGAGGTCCTATACCGCTATGCCATGACCGGCAAACCAATATCTGATGGTGGTTTCAAACGCAGCATCTTTGACCTGGCTTTGGCAGCGCTTGCCGACTCCTGGTCGACACCCGAAGAATCGGCAACCAGGGCAATGGCAATCTATGCACTGTTGGAGGAGATTGGCGGGTTATATGACCCGGTGGAATCACTCCCCTATCTTGGCAGGCTGCATCCGGCTGAAGCAATGAACGTCCGCTTAAAAAGGCGGGAAGAAACAAAAGAAAATTTTATCAAAGCCCTTGCTGCCATCCTGCTTCCCGAAAATCAGCCGGCGGGACAAGAGGACAGCAGTGACAAGGCCGGGATCCCTGCTCCTAAAATCTCAGGCGATGAGGGTGTTGCCCTGATGATATCCCAGCAAAAGGACAAAGAGGATGTCAGAAATAAAACCGAGCCCAACGGCCCTATACAGTTTCTTACCGTTGGCGGTCTTGACATCGAGATCCCGGAGCCGCTGCGTATGCTTGGTGACCAAATCCTCGACGATCTCGGCCATATTCCCAATGAATATATTGCCGCGGCCCAGGGCATGGCCGGTCGGGCAGCGCCGACCACCCAGGCGGCATCCACGCCGACCGGTGAGAGCCTTGTTGCGCCGCTCACATACGACGAGTGGGATTTCAGACGGGCCGGTTTCCGGAAGGACTGGTGCATCCTACGCCAAAGAAGGATTTTGCCGGTAAAGGGCACCTTTGTGGCGAATACCCTGGAGAAATACAGAGGCCTGCTCATGCAACTTAAGAAACAATTCGAGATGCTGCGCTGCCAGGAACGCTTTGTGAAAGGCCAACGTGACGGTGACGATATCGACCTTGATGCAGTTATCGAATCCATATCCGATACCAGGGCCGGCCGGGCAGCATCCGAGAGATTATTTGTCAAGTTGCTGCGGGACGAGCGTAATATAGCTGTCTTGTTCCTGGTCGATATGTCTTCTTCCACCGAAGGATGGGTCAGCCAGGCCCTGAAGGAGGCGCTCATATTGATGGGCGAGGCACTGGAGGTGCTTGGAGACCGTTATGCCCGAAGGAATACACCCGGATGGGCCCGCCCCTCCGACATGCTGCGAGCATAATGGGCGAGGTGGAGGCCAAAGTGCGTCTGCTGATCATCCTGTCGGACGGCAAACCCGAGGATTACGACGATTACAAGGGCGAGTATGCCATCGAAGATACCCGCCATGCCCTGATTGAGGCCAAGACGGCCGGTATTCATCCGTTTTGCATCACCATTGATCATCACGCCCACGATTACATCGCCCATATGTATGGTGAGGTGAATTACATCTTTGTAGATGACGTGCGAAAATTGCCGGCCCGGATGCCGGAGATTTACCGGACTTTGACAACCTGAGGCTACGTGACAAATCAAGCCCGACTGCCGGTTTGCCATGCTTACCCAGTTATCAATCCCTTGATACGTTAACGACCACCCCTAGTAAGGGTGGCATAAAATGTCACCCTTAAAGGGTAATCAATATCGGCATTCAAGCTTTTTCCCTTGCCATTTCACGCAGCCGAGCAGAGCAGAATTGGCCGGATAAAGCGCGAGGACTGTTTGAGCACCCCGCAAGGGGGTATAAACTATGCGAGTTTCGCAGCGCCCGGCCAATTCGAGCAGCACCCCACAAGGGGGCATAAACTTCGGGTAGTTCGCCGCAGGCGGACCAAGTGAACGGCTGCCCTTTCTTTTTGGTTCTTTTTCTTTCGGGCAAGCAAAGAAAAAGAACAGATTGATATAGATTGCATGTTTTAAACGATCATAAGAGTAAATTATTTTAATAATCTACCGGTGTAACGCATAGCAAAGCTTGGACCATCAGCCTAGCTGATGGTTTAAGGGGTTAATTAATACATACCGCTCCGATCATCCTATCTATAGATGCATTACTGCATTATGTAAAAATAAATATTCTTGACCACGAAACACACAAAGGCCTCGAAGTATGTAAAGATAATTAATCTTTATCCAGATTTCTTCGAGGCCTTCTCATTTATAGCTGACGTTTTCAACGCCCCAAATCCTCACTCGGAGGGGAAATGATTTAGGGCGTTGATTAAAAACGTCGCAATCGCTTTTGGCTAGAGCTTTATTTGCTTTCCGACTCCGCCTTTTCACCTTTTTCTTCAGAAGCCTCTCCTCCTTCGGCTTCTTGTGTTTCTCCTTTTTCCTCTTCTCCTTCTACTTGTTGTTCTGTGGCAGAATAGCCTGGACTTGCCGGTTTTTCCTGTTTTTTTTCAGCGCCAACTGCGCTGGATTTTGAACCGCTTCAACTGCTGCTTCAACCGCTGGCACCAAAAACCGGCCGCGGGCCGCCGGTGAGAGCGGCGCCAGCCACCAGGCCGGCTATACCAAAACCGGCCAGGATTTTTTTCAATTCCTTTTTGTCCATAATTTCCTCCTTTGCGAGAGTTTTATGAGCCTGTTCACTTAAAAAATAACAGCTATATGTATCAAAATACACTTTCGACTTAAAAAAGTATTGAATCAGCCGACATATCTGTCAACTAAAATTATGTATCTCGCCATGAAAAAAAGAAGGTCATCTGTAACTATATAATATTGTGATTTTTTATTTGAAAGTGATGTTATGTCATGCTGCGACCAATACTACATCACGGTCTACGTTCAGTATCCCCGTGACCTCATCGACTAACTCCTTGATTGTCGGAAACCCTGAATTATCGAGTAAATCATGATGAAAGGTTTCCGCGCCGTTTTCATCTTCAGCAACGATATAACCGCACCGTATTGCACCATCCATAAACTCAAGTTCATTGTCATCCACAAATACCGTTACATTGGTGATCATTGATTCTCCTCCACATTGTCGTTTTGGCCTTTACAAAATCCTTATCCTGCCTGATCTGGAGAATACCTTGGAGACTAGGACAAATAATGTCCTAGGTATATTTTTTTTAGAAAAAAAGAAAGCAGTGTTTTTCTATAGAGCAGACTGCATGCGCGAGGAACTTTGATGAAGATGAGGTTTGTGCAGTGGGAAACGAGTTTAAAAGTATATCAACCAATCCGGTAAAGGAAATGGTTCCTTGAAGTACACTGAAGGGAGGTTTAAAGCATAAACCTTTACTATTCCTATTCGGCTTTGTCACGAAACCGGCGGATCTCGGCAAGAAAATCCGTGCCGTAACGTTCGAGCTTATGGATACCTACGCCATGGATCTGCAAAAAGGCTTCGTTACTATTCGGCTGAAGAGCGGACATCTCAACAAGGGAGGCATCGCTAAAAATAACGAACGGCGGAATCCCGGCTGAATCGGCCAATATTTTACGCAGACCTCTCAGCCGTTCAAAAAGCGCCGGATCATGATCAATATCGCCTGTTTGTCTCCGCATCGTTTTTGGGACAGATGCCGTCTTTACGCGCGGGACAGCCATGGAAAGCGACTGTTCGCCGCGAAGCAGGGGCCGAGCTGCCGCGGTCAGCTTGAGCACCGAATAATTACCTAGATCCTGTTCCAGGTAACCTTGCTGAATAAGGTGGCGCAAGAGACTGCTCCAATACTCCTGACCATTATCTTTACCGATCCCATAGGTAGACAACCGGTCATGCCTCAGCTGTAAAAGCCGTTCCTTCCGTGAGCCGCGCAGCACATCGATCACGTGCCCCATCCCGAAACGTTGCCCCACCCGGTAGACGCAGGAAAGGGCCTTGCGGGCATCTTCCGTGACATCATGCATTTTAGGGGGATTAAGGCAGATATCGCAGTTACCGCAGTCCGCTGTCAGCCGCTCGCCAAAATAGCCGAGCAGGACCCGGCGCCGGCAGCTTAAGGCCTCGGCAAATCCGACCATGCTGTTCAGTTTGTGCAGTTCAATGCGTTTACGCTGCGGATTATTCATTTTCTCGATCAGGCCGCGGGCCAGAGCGATATCACCGTAGCCGAAAAGCAAAAAGGCTTCGGCCGCCATGCCGTCGCGGCCGGCGCGGCCGGTTTCCTGATAATAGCTTTCGATATTTTTCGGTATGTCGTAGTGCACCACATACCGAACATTGGATTTATCAATCCCCATACCGAATGCCACAGTGGCCACAATGATCCTGATATTATCGCACAGAAAATCGTCTTGCACCTGCTTGCGTTCTGCTGGTGCCAAGCCGGCGTGATAGGGGGCGGCATGAAAACCGATTCCCTGCAATCGCTCTGCAATATTTTCCACCCGTTTACGGCTCAGACAATAGACGATTCCTGCCTCGGTGGTCCGGTTGTGCAGAAAAGCGGTGAGCTGGGTAAAGGGTTTGCTTTTCTCCAGCACCGTATATCTGATATTTGGCCGGTCAAACCCGGAGATATAGCTCTGCGCTTCATGCAGGCCGAGACGCTCCATGATATCCTGACGTGTATGGGGCTCAGCCGTGGCAGTCAGGGCGACCAGCGGAATGTTGGGAAACAACTGGCGCAACCGCCCGAGCTTACTGTATTCCGGCCGGAAATCATGGCCCCATTGGGAAATACAGTGCGCTTCATCAATGGCAAAGAGAGCGATGGGGATATTGTGGAGACGCTCGACAAAGCCGATGCTCAGCAGCCGTTCCGGCGCAATATAGAACAGATCCAATTCTTGGTTATAGAGTGCGGCGAGAGTCTGACGAGCCTCAGCACTTTTCATGGAAGAATTGTAAAAGGCCGCCCTGATGCCGCAGGCTTTGAGCGCATCGACCTGGTCCTTCATCAAGGAAATCAGAGGCGAAACAACAATACCCACACCTGCACGGTGCAGGGCCGGAATTTGATAACAAAGTGATTTGCCGCCGCCGGTGGGCATCAGGACGAAAGCGTCCTCACCCCTGATAAGCCCTTCTATAATCTCCTGCTGCGGCGGACGAAAAGATTCATAGCCGAATATTTTTCTGAGACTTTTCAGGGGGTCTGTGTTCATTGGGCAAAGAGACAAAATAGGACAATCGAATTATGATGATCCCGCAAAAGTCGGGAAAGCGGTTAACGTGCCGTGTAAATTCAACTAGTAACAATGTATTACATCGATAAAATCGTATTTTTTACGATTTCATCAATTATGAAGGTTCTATGATTTTCACACAGAGTATCGACTGCGGGAGCACTTTTCAACATATATAATGCTGAACTATAAAGATACTTGTCCCCTTAACACATATATTATCGATGGATCAGCATATTATGAATTTAGGAGATACCGCGGGGATGCTTGACAGGAAATCCTTTTACCAGGGTGAGTTTAAAAAACAAATCGACACAGTAAGGACAGAGCTGAGTTCCACGAGCACTCTTTAAGGTCTTAAAAATTTCATCAACCTCGATTCCTTTACGGTATGGCCTGTCACTGCTCATGGCATCAAAGGTATCCGCCACAGCCATCATTCTGGCCCAAAGAGGAATCTCCTCACCTTTTTTTCCATCTGGATATCCTTTGCCATCATACCGTTCATGGTGATGACGTATAACTTCTACGACATCAGCCAGACTTGGAATCGACTGCAGGATATTGCATGCAATCACCGGATGTTGTTTAACCTCATCATATTCTTCTGCAGAAAGCTTGTCGCGTTTAAAAAGGATAGCATCACGCACCCCGATTTTCCCGAAATCATGCAGTAACGCGGCCATATTCAGCCGCTCAATTTCTTCCTCGCTTGTACCATGGAGAGCGGCCATTTCTACGACAATTTTGGCTACTGAATCGGAATGCCCTTTGGTATATGAATCGCGCGCCTCCAGTGCTTTGACCAGACTGGTAATGCTGGCAAGAATCAGATCGCGTTCCAGTGCCAGTTTTTCCTTTTCCTTTAAGAGCAGGAGAAATTGGTCGGAAAGGATCCGCTCAATCAGAATGAGCAATTCTTCCAACTTGAAGGGTTTTACAATATAGGCGGCAGCGCCCCGCTGGATAATCTTTTTCATATGGCGCCGCTCAGAATGGACGCTCATGACCACAAAGGGGATAAATGCCAACCGCGGATCCTTTTTAACCTTCTCACATAAAGCGTAGCCATCAATCTCCGGCATCACTATATCACTTAATATGAGATCAAAATCATTTTTCTGGAGCAATTCCAAGGCCATACGCCCATTTTCTACAGTGGTGACCTTGAATCCGGCCTTCAATAAAAAATTTTCGACCACTTGCCGGACCAAGGCGGAATCATCTACCACTAAAATACTTCTTTCCTTGCGGAATGAAGATGAAGAAAGAATACTCTCCACAGTCTCATAAAGGAATTCCTTCGCCTCTCCCTTGGAAACATATGCAGAAGCACCTACCTCAAAGCCGCGATCAACGTCTGCATCCGAATCAAAGGAACTGACAATTATGACCGGAATGCTTTTAGTGCTCTCCTCGTTCTTCAGCCATTCACAGAACTTGATGCCGTCCATGCGCGGCATGTCAACATCCGTGATAATCAGATCAAATTCTTGATCAGCGGAAAGGATATCATGACCATCCTTGCCGTCGACCGCTTCCACTATCATAGCCTTGAAAGGTTTGAGCAGTGAGGCAATGAATTTTCTTATATTTTTTTGATCTTCAACGATGAGAAAACGAGGCTTGTCCATAGAGTTATCCAAAGGTTGCGGGAGACTGATTCCTGCATAAAATCATTGATTGAAAAAAGAGCCTGGGCCCTGAGAAGAAGTATTTTTGACTTTACTAACCATAAGGAATTTCAATTATAATGATATCATTGGTTTATGCATCAAATCAAGCCCTTTTAAGCTCTTTTGTTTCCACTCCGGAAAGCTCTGTCAGGTTCCAATGCAGCATAATCTTGTGACCACGGATAAGTAAATTTAGACCACTAACGAACACTCACGGATTCAGGTGTATTTCCGTTTTAGCAGACAAGTTAATACTGAGTGATTTTAAAAAGGTAGGGGAGGTATCAAGAGGCTATTCCTTCAAACTAACCTGAAGATGCCCCTGTTTTACGGTAAGGTCTTTAACACCGTCTGCGAATAATTTCCAGAATCCGCCTTCGGCGCCGAACTCTTCAACTAAATTCTTGTTCTTCAAATTTCCGAGCCAGGCATTTGGCAATGGAACTCCGCCCAGAGTAACACCCTTTAAGGCGATTACAGGTCGATCATTCTCATAGCTGAGGATAACTCCCAGATTTATCCGCAAGGTCTTCCCTCCGAGAAAAAGGATATCCTCTTCCATCGGCACTACCAGTTTTACACTCACCAGTTTATCCGATAAGTCTATAGCCACTCGCCTTGCAACATCAGGATCATTGGCAATCAATCCATTCAATTCTTTTTCAGTGAGACTGATTTCCCGTTTTGCCCCTTCCTCAGTATATGGTTCTGGCTGCAGTTTGCCCTCAGGAGTATATTCATTAACCTCCGGACCAGTCTCTGGCCTGGGGCCAACTTTCTCAGCAGCGTGTTGCAATTTTGCCAGTTTGTCCTCCAGAACTTTCTGCTCCTGGGCATTCAATATTGTGGGAGTGAATGGCGAGGCATAAATATTATGTTTTACCCACCAGGCAGTGAGTATGGCTGTTATGAATATTACAACAGCGATAATGCCCAACACCTGTAGGAAACCGAAGCGGAATTGAAGTTTTTCAGGGGGTTCTGTCTGATTGATTTTTGGATTCATGCAATTACTTTATCTTGTTAAATAGCAAGAGTAAAGAGGAGTAAGCGGAGAATAAATAATGCGGGATACAGAAAGAAGGATCAGGTGAATTATTACTCCGCACCGCTGACAACTTCATAAATCATGCCCGCATACTCAACCAGGTCACCCGGCTTAAGTTTTCGGCCGCGGCGGAGTTCCCTTTCTCCGTTTACCTTGGCTTGCCCACCCTGCACTACAAACTTTGCCTCCGCGCCGCTCCCGACTGCATTGGCAAGCTTGAGAAGCTGGGAAAGGCGGATGGATTCTGAGTTAATATGTATTTTATTCATAGCCGGGATATGATTCGTTCGTATGGTTGGATGGTTTACATTGTCTAAATAGTACAAATGGTCCAAACGGCTTAAACAAATTCAACAACCTCCGTCTAAAGACGATGGGTTTTGAATGAAAAGGACTGAAAATCCGGATACGGTTCAAATAGACCCGTTTGTATCGTGCTCGTAATCGATCTTCCTTATATTCATACTTAAACGGGTAAGTAATGTTTCCTTTCCGATTACGATTACGAGCACGAGCACGAAAATAACAAATACTAGCTAAAACCGCCTGCCTGAAGGGGATGGATATTAACCTTAACTAAGACAATAAACGGAATTACAACTTACGGTGATGTTTTTTTTAGGAGTGGTTTTACCATACGATATTATCCAGCCGATTTGGGTTGCCACTTCTTTATCACCTTCCCCTTGTCATCAAATGTACATGCCGCCAGGATGGGGTCGTGATAAAAGAGGAACCACATGTTCTTCTCAAGGGCTTTTTTAAAAATTCCTTGCTTCTGGGAAATTGAATCCAGGGGGAAGTTGTCAAAAGGAGTTATCCAGAGGGGATTGCTGTGAGCATGATCGGGCAAGAGATCTCCGGCATGAACAGCGTATTCTGCCTCGGATTCAATCCAGACAATCTGATGTCCCCTGGTATGACCTCCGGTTAACGACACCCTGACTCCATCAACTATTTCATGCTCTCCGGAGACAAGTTCAAGCTTGTCACTTTTCTGTAGTTGCTCGAAATTAACAGGCCAGTATGTGTTGGATGACCTAATATTTGGAGTAAGCACATCTTCCCATTCATACTGCTGGATGTAATGGCCTGCATTGGGGAAAGTGAGTTCCAATTCGCCTGCCGCATTGTACATGACTATACCGCCGGCATGGTCAAAATCGCAGTGAGTAAGGACGACGTGGCTGATGTCTTTGCGAGACAATCCCACTTTCAGCAGTTCATCCTCCACTTCCCAATCTCTGACCACCCGAAAAATCATTTTCTGCTTGTCGGTGAGCTTGTTGCCAAGGCCGGTTTCGATTACAATATTAAAGTTCGGCCCTTTGACAAGGATGAGTAGATTTGCAAGCCTTATGTAATTATCCGGCCCTGCGGGAATCTTCTTTTCCCATAGCACTTTGGGCACCACTCCGAACATGGTGCCTCCATCAAGCTCAAACTCACCGCCGTTCAGCCAATATATTTCCAGATTGCCGATGACCAGAGGGGATTGTTTCATTGTTCTTCCAGAACGTAGTGTTGTCGATTGCAAACAAAAACGGGCATCGCCGTTTTCGTTATGGCTTCAGTCTATCAATGGTCCACGGTTGTTTCATCGGAACCATTTCCTTCAAAAGGCTTTTGAAACTCCATCCATGTAACATAAGACCTGACGATATTATCTTCCTTCAGATAATATGAAGTATGCAGACGATCACTGCCGACCTGACTGGGCATAAACAACGGCCGGATCTCATAACCGAGAATTTGCCCTTCTGGTCCGCTAATCTCCCGTTTCTCAATTCTGCTTAAAATTACCGATCTCTGAAAAAATTCTTGCACCTTTGCAAGCGCTTTCTCAGCTTCAAGATCAGCATGGATGCGGTAATTATGCTTTGATCCGTCCGGGATGATCTGGAATGAATCATCGGCTCTATCAAGTATGGCGATAGTTTCAACATCGTATGGAGTTTCCATGCCATAGAGAATTACAGTAAATAAACTTATATCCATTGCTATTTCTGGAACCGCCTTGGTTGATAAACCGCCCCCACAAGCGCTCACTCCAAAAATAATGATACTACTCATAAGGAATTTTCGTAATAAGTTCATGTAAACCTCTCTTATTTACCTAGTGACAGCCTATAAATAAAGAGTTTTTAGGCGTCCTTTCTGTTCCTGGTCGTTTTATATTTTACATTTTACATCCTGCATCGCTCCATTCGTTATTCACTAGCTGCATATCCTGTTCATAATAGCGCTGAAAAGGACTATGCTATTAAATTTATGAAATAATTAAACAAATTATACTAATAAAACATTTGACTCCCGGTACTACTTTCTAGAAAATAACTGTAAATCGACACGTACCTTGGTGACCATTATTAGAACCGGCAGATATTACTTAGTTCCCATCCGGAAAGTTGCAGACTTGAAGGATGCAGGAACAAGTTGTTTCCAATTCGGAAACTGACAATTTTGATGGTCTAGTAAAAAATCGGGAAAGCGGTTAACGTGCCATGTAATTTCATGGATTTACACTGTAATACAACGATAAATTCGTAATTTTTACGAATTTATCAATTTTGCGAAAGGTCAAGGAAATCAAGGAATTGCCCTAAAGGATTTCCTTCGGTCAGGCGGAGACATACTCGAGTACGTCGCATCCGCCTCAGGCGGACCGATCGACGCAGAGATTTGGCAAAAGGGGCGTTTCCGGATGGAAACTATTTAGGAACCGGCTATTGACATTAGTTGTCTATGTAAAGAGATAAATATACCAACTCATGACAAGGAGGTTGAAAACAATGAAGAACAAAATGACCATACTTTTGTTGTGTTGTCTGCTGGGCGCGGTTATTTCCTGCGCCCCGGCTGCGCAAGATAGGTACAATACGCAGAGAGGGGCAGCCGTTGGTGCCGGAATGGGCGCTGTCATGGGACAGGCAATCGGTAGAAATACGGAGGCCACCTTGCTTGGAGCCGGCATCGGCACTCTATTAGGTGCGATAGTGGGTAATGCGGCAGACCAGAGCCATCAGGCTGTGCGTGAAGCTGCGGTCACCAATAAACGGGTCGTATATTATGATGATAGAGGAGGCGCCCTTGAAGCTATTCCAGGTCCTACCAATCAGCAGACAAATTGCCGCAAGGTGACCAAGAGAGTATGGGATAAAGGCAATCTTGTCAGTGAAACAGTGGAAGAAACCTGTGAAGGTGAAAAAAAATCACGTGATTATTGATGGCGTCGCAGAACGCACCGACCTTCGGTCCGGATTAAGGCCGCTTACTTACAAAAAGGAGCAATCAGTTTTGGTTGCTCCTTTTTCTTTCGCCTGGTTGCCTCATGCTTCCAGCTATGCTTTAAGCCTGGGAAGCCGTTATGCAGATTCTGGCAAAATCTTCCGGCTCCAGGCTTGCCGAACCTACCATTACTCCCGAAATCCCCGGGAGCTTCATATAGTTACCGGCGTTCTCCGCATTAATTGAGCCACCATAAAGGATGGGCTTTCCAGGACTGACTGCCTGGATCTCCTGGACCACCCTGCTCACCTGTTCCGGAGATTGCGGAATATCAATACCAATGGCCTCAACCGGCCCATAACCGATAATCAGATCACCGATTTCCGCTTCATCCAAGGCAGCCATCTGCGCGCCTGCGTAAGGTTGGTCAACACAGACTATCGGTTTGATCTTTGCAGCTGCCGCTTCACTCACTTTATTGGCAACATCCTGATTTGTTTCATGGAAATAGCGCCTCCGTTCCGAATGGCCGACAATGGCGTATTCAGCCATGTCCTGAACCATTGCTGCTGCGACTGCTCCGGTATAACCACCTAAGGGAAAGGGCGACAGGTCCTGAACTGCCAAAGACAGATGGGCAGCTTCAAGGTCCTGAAGAATTTGCCACAAAGAGGCAATATAGACAAAAGACGGGGCGATAATCACCTTCACCTGTGGATCGGGACGGTACAAGTGACAAAAAATCTCCAGCCACTTTTCTGCTTCCGGCAGCGTTTTATGCGACTTCCAATTTGCCACTACATATTTGGTCATAATGCGCTCCTTCTTTTAAGAACAATGTGGTCAGGCTGGGATTACTATTTAATGTAATAGTTTATATCCATTGAGGTCAATCAATACTCTGCAGCCGTGAGCGTTTGTCAGTGGTCCAGATGCTTGAAGGGAACGATTTTGATTATCCTGCTGTGATATCAAAGAGGTCTCGACACAACAAATGGGCAGCTGGCGGATGCTCACGGATGGAGGAATACTCTTGGTGGATTAAGATGGGAACGTCAGGATGTCAAACACCAAAAAACTTCACTGTTCTTGACAGAAATTGATATGTCATACATAACTTTATTAAGATAACGGAATCAGATTATTCGAAAAATATTCTGGCTAACCTCACAGGAAAAGGAATCGATGGAACGAACAGAAAGGCAAGAGATAAAAGAAAAAATTCAGGCGGCAATTGCTACCACGGAAAAGGACATTGTGTCTCTTGAAGACCTTACCCGGCCCATTGCTCCCGACAATGCCATCGGCCGGTTGTCGCGCATGGAGGCAATCGGTAATAAAAGTATAAACGAAGCAGCGTTGAGAACTGCCAGGCATAAACTGGTCAAATTGAAATACGCCCTTACCAATATCGACAAACCTGACTTCGGCACATGTATGGAATGTGGCGAACAGATTCCTCTCGCCAGAATTATGATTATGCCAGAAAGCCACCTTTGTGTGGAATGTGCTGATTAACCCAACACCGCGTCCATGCTGTCGAGATCAGCCTCTGCAATCCTCGGTCTGTGGTTTCGGCGCCCAACTTCTCTATCGTAATTGCATGTAAAGGATCTCTATGTGGCAAGTATTTTTTCGACAATGGCAATATCCTCGGGCCGGTCTACGCCATAGCTTTTATGTTGAGTCATTATCACCTGGATGGCAACTCCGTTTTCCAACAGTCGAAGTTGTTCAAGCTTTTCTTTTTTTTCAAGAAATTCACTGCCAATAGCGACAAAATCCTCCAGGGTCTTCATCCTAAAGGCATAGAGCCCTATGTGACCGAGAAATCCCTCTTTTTTTCCGTCCCGCGGATACGGAATAACAGACCTGGAAAAATACAGCGCTTTACCGTCCTTGGCCAAAACTACCTTTACCTGGTCAGGGTTACATGCCTCATCATAATCTATCTTCCGAGCCAGAGTCGTCACCTGCACATCAGCCAGGCGGAACGGTTCGACCAACTGGGAAAGCATATCCGGCTGGAGAACCGGCTCATCTCCCTGAATATTTATTACCACCGCATCACCAGGCACTCCCAGAATTTTTGCCGCCTCATGGACCCGTTCACTGCCGCAGGCATGTTGGCCACCGGTCATTAGTACCGGAACATCATAAGCCTGAGCAGCATCATATATCCGCTCGTCATCCGTTGCCAGGACGACCTTTTTCAAATAGGAGCATTGACTGGCCCTCGTGTATACATGCCAAAACAGAGGTTTGCCCAGGATGGTAGCCAGGGGTTTGCCTTCAAAACGCGAAGAAGCATAACGGGTCGGGATTACACCAAAACATGGAGGTAAAGTATTCATAACAATTGTAACGGCTGTTTGTTTTATTATCTAGTGGCCTGGAAAGACCTGTTTGCCATGTCACGGATAACCTTGCAGGCCGCCTCGGTTCCTCCGCGGCGGTTCCGGACATATTCATCAAGTGCCGCCCGGACGCCGTCACGGTGGACCGGCTGGGAGGCAATGCGCAGGAGACAGTCTGCTGCTTCACACCAATCCTTTACCTGATGAACGAGGCCCTGGTCAATTATTTCCTGGCCGATCCATTCGAAATTCCGCCAATGTGGACCTATGACCGGATACACTCCACAGGTAAGCGGTTCAAGGAAATTCTGGCCGCCGAGGGGCGCAAGACTGCCACCGACAAAGGCTGCTCTCGCAACAGCATAAGCAGAGACCAGCTCTCCCATGGTGTCCCACAGAATAACAAGACCCTTGCTAACCGGTTCAGTTATGTCTGACCGGAGTTGCCATGAAAATCCCTGACCGGCAAGAATCTTTTGCCAGTGGGTGAGGCGATGCATGTGTCTGGGGAACACGCCAATGACCGCATCGGGCTTTTGGGCCAGGATCCTGCCGATCAGCCCCGTGATATCTTTTTCTTCCTCTTGCCGCACCGAACCGAGAACAAAGAACGCAGTCTCCGGCTTAATAAGCCGAGCAAGCGGATTATCATCCTTGGCTCCTGCCAGGGCAGAAGAAACACGATCAAACTTGATATTGTGGATTTTTGCAACCTTTTCTCTGCCGAAAAGGGTGGCAAATCGGCCGGCATCGTCCTCCGACATGGCCAGGATTTTATCCGGGCCGAGCCGACGCCATAAGGAAGGCCAGATCATATATCTTGACAGACTTTTCGAAGTCATTCTGCCGTTGACCAGCAACACTTCAATGCCGGTCTTCTTACAGACGGACAACAATCCCGGCCAGATCTCGCTCTCCAGAATGATAACAAGGGACGGCCTGATGGTTTTCATGGCCTTGTCCATAATACCCGGTTTATCAAAGGGGAAATAGGTGCAGCCAAGCTTGATCTTCCCATTTTTCTGCTCATATTCCCGGGCGCCGTCTTCAAGAATCTTCAGGCCCTGACTTGTACCAGTGGTCAGCAGGACTCGGATGGGAATCTGCGGCTGCAGGTGCTTAATCAGTTCAAGGGCAAGAAACGACTCACCTACCGAGGCCGCCTGGATCCAGAGATCCGCTTCTCCGGGCAAGATATGTAATAAACGGCGTCGATATCCTTCCCTGAGTCTCTTATTTAGGGGCAGGAAGGGAATAGCTACAATCCACAATAGAGTATAACACCATAGGCTGATACTCTGCAGCATTGGCTCAGGAGGTAATGTTTTCTCCTTGGCACGTACCATCAAATCTCGATTTTCGTTCCTGGGATCATGTTTATTGTAGAACGAAAAATCCTACTCTTCCTTTGATCTTATCTTTTGAAGGATGTCTTTGGTACTGACCAAATTACTGCCTTCTTCTTGTTTAACCAGCTTAAAAAAATCACAATGAAGACAGCTGTTAATCTTTTTGGCAAAGGTGCCTTGAACAGATCCGAAGCACATGCTGCCGCTGACAGCCCAACAGGCCCGGCCTGCGTTTTTCCCATGGTTGAGAGTATCTAATCTCTCTTCCACGGCGACCGGGCACACTCCCAGTTCTTTCTCATTGGCGCCGCCGCACTCACGCCCGCATTTTTTGAATTCCCAGCAATTCTTCTTTGCCATAAACGTTTCAGTTACCCTGAATCTTGTAGTTCTTTTACGATAAAAGGTGCAGAGAAATGGAGAGGTATTTTATCCTTTATCATTTTCATATACCTGAAATGTATACTACAATAACGCGCATATCAACATATCGAAAGCGAAAAATCTTGAATACGCAGAGTCACGCCATACTAACCTTTTTTCTTGTCCGCAAAGGGCTGGAACTCCGGAATAAAGAAATCCGCGCCAAAAACACCATTCTTTTTTCCGGGGCGCTGTTGCCCGACCTGCCCCTGTATATATTTTTCTGGTGGTATACTTTTTTCATGCCGACGCCTCAGCTGATTATCTGGCGTCACCTATATTTCGAGACCGGATGGCAGATATCCTTCAACATCTTTCATTCTCTGCCCCTCTGGTCTCTGGCCGGTATTATTTTGTGGCTGACGAAAAAGGAAGGGGCCGCATTATTTTGTCTCGCCGCCTTCCTGGCCTCGGCTCAGGACTTTCTCGTTCACCATGAGGATGCGCATGCTCACTTCTATCCATATTAGTAAATACCGTTTCGCTTCTCCTGTTTCTTACTGGAATCCGGAGTATTACGGGCAGCATTTCACAGTAATTGAAATCGTGGTGGTCTTGCTTGCCGGCACCTGGTCCTATAAGCGACTTGCAAGCAGCTGGGGAAAGGCCATTCTTCTACTGGGCCTTGCTTCACTTCTTGCAACCCATAAATTCTGGTCCTATATCTTTACATACTTTTAGTGTTGCAGAACATAGAATATTTTAGCCTCATCAATCCCTGTTGCATTTTACGAATAGATTGCAATGGTATCAGGACATCGCTTACTAAAATAACTCCTGATCAGACGCTTGTTTTACTGTCCTAAAAGTTTGACCAGGAGGAAAGTTACTTTTCTCTCCGGTTTTATTTATTAATTTTGCCCTGATAACAGAAAAGAATATGGCGGGTATCAAATATAACCATTTTCTTCCAGATGCTTCTGGATATCTTCCGGCGCCAAACCGATCTTCCTGACCACCCGCTCGGCATGACTGTCGTATGATATGCCCGGGATGAGGCGATGGGTGGGCTTATCACCGCTGAATTCGACCTGGAAATACTGCCCCCGCCCTATGTCCCTGAACAACTCAACAAGCTCATAACTGTGAGTCACCAGAATCGTATTGTTCACTTTCGCATAAAAGCCGTTCAGGATGGCTACCGAAAGGGGGAGCTTTTCATGGATGGTTGTCCCCTCTGCGATCTCGTCCAGAATAGCCAGGCTTTTGGGTGTCACTGTAAAAAAGATTTCCCTGGTCCTCCGCAGTTCGGTGCCGAAGCGGCCTTCCGGATCGCTCAATGAATCAAAGGCAGGGGCCTGATAGCATATTTTGTCGGCAATGTTCATCCTGGCTGAGCGCGCCACCACCGGTGCCCCTATCTGGCCAAGGATCTGACTCTGGACTATGGTCTTGCAAAAGGTGGTCTTGCCGCCGCTGTTCGGTCCGGTGATAAAGGTAAGCCCTATGTTGTCAAGATTGATGTCATTACCGACAAAGTTCTTATTCCCCATGGCAACAACTGGATTTTTAAGATCCTGCGCCACAAAACTATGCCTTTCGTCATCGGTGATTTCAGGGATGACCGTGGCATGATCCATATTCTTCCGAAACGCACAGAATGATAGAAGCTCATCAATGCAAGCCACCGCCTCGATCGTTGAACTGAAATGGTCGGAATCAAGAAATCGTTGGCGGATCGACAGGATCGCTGTTTCATTATCAAATATCGGCTTGATGAGAAATCCATAGAGAAAACCAAGCAAGATGCCGCCGCCTGTAAGTAAGGCAAGGGATTCGGCAAGGGCAACATCCATAATCCCGCTTATTCCAGCGGTGGCAAAAAAGAGGCTGGGCAGAGCAGGCCAGATAGAACCACCACTGATCCGGCCAGGCCGGAACCGCAGAGCAGGTGTGAAAAAAAATTTTTCCTTCCGAATCTTGATACCGCCAAGGGTGCGAAAGGTTGGTTTCTTGATCAATTGGCTTACAGAGGCATCTCCATAATTCTTGATAACCTTGATTAACGAATCGAGATATACTGTTTCAGGTTGCGGTATGTTTTCAACAGCTGTGCGCAAAGTGTCCATTGCGCCCACGGCCTCTTTCAGAGTGGAGTAAGGGAACATCGGTTGATAATGGACATTGAGAAACCTGAAAAGGGCGGTTTCTCTCCTGCTGAACATGCCGAGATACTCCTCAACAGCTTGACGGAGCCGGTCGTTGCCGTCAAGTTCCCACAAGGAATCCTGTTTGGCCTGAATAAGCTCAAGAGATTCGGGTGGTGAATGCAGGGAGTGAAAGAGGCGGGCACCCCCGACCATGGTCTGAGTGTGGTTGAGGGCGCGGTATAACTCATGGATCTCAATCATGCCGAGCGTCCTCCTGTCGAGGACGGTCTCGGACAGCAGATCAAACATCCTGTGACTGTCAACAGCCTCAGGACCTTTGCTTTCATCGATGATCTTGTCCTGAAAGTTCAGGTCAGTAATCAATTTATCACTATACATCAAGCACCTAACCGGCTAGCCAATTTCTTACCGACAAGCATTCTTTTTCAAGAAAAATGCGGCGCCAGGCCACTTTATCAACTGAAGGGCGACACGGTAACCAATTCCGTGTCGCCTTGTCAACGAGAATAATGGTCCGGTAATCATGATCAATCTCCATGTAACCTAAGTTACTGAACTTTCTGAGTTGATAAATATTGGCCGAATTTATTCGATAACCAGCTGAAAACATTAATATTTATAGTGAAACGCCCTTTGCTTCTTGTTATAA
>CALZHT010000067.1 GCA_945787445.1 uncultured Desulfobulbaceae bacterium | reverse complement strand
ATCAAGGGGATGTACTTTTTCAGTGGGCATCCAGCCACAGACAACAAAACACATCTCGGTCAAAAACACGGAACTCGCTGCTTGCATGATGGAGAGGCGTTCCTTCACCCACTCGTCAACACATTTATAAATAGGCCCCCATCTGTGGGTGAAACTTTCAAGCTCTGCATTGATCCGGGCGATGGCTGTTTCAAGTTCGGCAATATGCTTACGCAGACCATCCATCTGCTGGATAAAGGTCATTTCCTCGGCAGGTGTCTGCCTGGGAATGGTGATCAGCAGATCCGGATCTAAGGTGTTTTTTATGTCCTCGGCAAATTTCTGTGTAGTTACTACTAAACCAACCATGGTTCCATCTTCAGCCCTTTCCATGTAGAGTTCGTAAGCTCCCTGTGTTAAAGGCTCCAGGTACTCTTTTACGGAAATTTTTGCCGGATCTCTGATGATCAGGCCAACGCAATCCAAGTCCGGTGCATGCTCAAGTTGGTCTATTAACTCGGCAACAGTATCTAATTGGCTTTTGGGGACTCGAATTTTATCAAGCTCTGCAAGATAAAAATTTTTTTGGCGTGCCAGATCGCGGCAGTAGGAAAGATGCTTTGCCAGTGTTTCTTTAACTGTGGCAATGATGGGTTGTGGCGTCAGATAGCTTGTTCTTAAGGTAAGCTGCGGGAGAAAGGAGAACAGCTCCTCACAATCCGCCTTCAGCTTTTCCAGAAGAAGTTTTTCAAAAGGGCCTTCAGCTTTTCCAGAAGAAGTTTTTCAAAAGGCGTGATTAGGTCAGGCGAAAAAGGGTGGACTGCCTTTTCCTCTTCCCGGCCGATTGACTCTATTGCCTCTGAATTTACTTGGAGATCTCCCCGCAGCCTTAATACAGCGAGCACCTCCTCGAGCCGTTGACGAGGACCGACAATTTCAACTTTTGACATCCTCACTATCATTGGCTTCTCCCGGTAGTATTCCGGTCAGATATTTCAGGATAATCCGGCGAATGGAGTCCTTGTTAAGCCGGTCCAGAATATGCGCCTGCGTGGTTGCTTCTTTGATGAGCTCATCAGCTTCCTTTTGGGCCTTGCTGCGGGCCTTTTCAATTGCAGAGGCGAAGTCTTTCTCCAGTTGGTTTTTCAGGGATTGGATTTCGGCATCACAGGATTTGCGAACGGATTCGACCCACTGGGCAGCTTTCCTTTTTTCCTCGGAAAGCAGCTCGTGGATTTCTTTCTCAACATCCAAGACACGCTGAACCACTTCCTGTTCCATAGTTTTCTCCAGGTTCTGCGTTTACTATCCGTCCAGATAACAGAGATTCCTGTCAACTTTCCTTCTACTTATCGCATATCACATTATAAATCAGAATTTCCAGGAATTTTCTCAATACATTCTGAGAATTGGGTGAGGAGAAAAAATATGTAAGGCTATGTGTTAAGGAGAGATGGACTATTATTTATCAGTGCGGCTTTCATCATGACAGGATACTGTCCAGCCAATAGTAGGATTGAGCGAGTACGCAAAAGATTGTCCAAGGACAGTCGGTTTCAAACGCGAATAAAAGAAATCAAACAAAGGCTGATCGAGAATAAAGGTCAAACGGAGAACTCCTTGATTATTCGTTCCACATCATCTCTATCTAAAACTTCTTCTTTAGTAAGAGCCTCAGCTAACTTGTCGAGAACTTTCTGATTTTTTCTAAGTATCTCTTCAGCTTTTGATTCAGCATCAATAATAAGTTTCCTGATTTCCTGATCCATTAGCCATGCCATATCTTCGCTGTATCGTTTGGGTTGGGCAAGCTCTCGTCCTAAAAATGGATGTTCTTCCCCCCTTCCTAAGCTCAATGGCCCAACTTTGTCGCTCATTCCCCATTGGGCGACCATTTTTTCTGCCAAAGAAGAAGCTTCTTTGAGATCGTTCTGTGCACCTGTACTTACGTCATTGAAAACAATTTTCTCAGCAACCCTGCCACCAAGGGCAACAGCTAATTTATTCATGAGATATGTTTTAGGGTAAAAATGCCTGTCTTCTTCAGGAAGTTGTTGGGTTACACCCATTGCCATACCCCGAGGTATAATACTGACCTTATGTATTGGATCTGTACCTGGAAGTTCACGAGCAACTAAAGTATGCCCAGCCTCATGATACGCTGTTATTTTTTTTTCCACCTCGCTTATGGTTTCTTCTCTTACTGCACCCATTAGGATTTTATCTTTTGCCTCTTCAAAATCATTCAAATCTATTTCGTTTTTATTTTCTCTCGTTGCAATAAGGGCCGCTTCATTAATGAGATTTTCCAGGTCTGCACCTGTCATACCAGGAGTCCCTTTTGCAATTCTTTCAAGATCAATATCTTCAGCCAGCATTTTGTCTCTAGAATGGACCGCGAGGATGGCTTTGCGGTCTTTCCAGCCGGGTCTGTCGATAATAATGTGCCTGTCAAAACGTCCTGGCCTGAGAAGGGCAGGATCAAGGACATCCGGTCTGTTTGTGGCTGCTATGACTATTACTTCTTCATGTGGTTCGAAGCCATCAAGTTCGCTTAGAAGCTGGTTGAGAGTCTGTTCTCTTTCGTCATGGCCACCTCCGAGCCCTGTACCTCGTGTACGTCCTACCGCATCAATCTCGTCTATGAAAATTATACTTGGCGGTGAGGTTTTTGCTTTTCTGAACATGTCTCTTACACGAGAGGCACCTACTCCTACGAACATCTCGATAAATTCCGACGCACTAATGCTGTAAAAAGCAACTCCCGCTTCACCTGCTACTGCACGGGCAAGTAAAGTCTTTCCTGTTCCGGGGGGGCCAAATAAAAGTACACCTTTGGGTACTTTAGCGCCGAGCTTTTTGAATTTGGAGGGATCTTTCAGAAACTCTATGGTTTCCTGCAGGTCTTTTTTTGCATTATCCATACCTGCTATGTCTTTGAAAGTTATTGTAGGTTTCTGAACGTCGTGAAGTTTGGCTTTGCTTTTTCCAAAAGAAAAGAGCCCACCGGGACCGCCCTGAATCCCTTGTGCTCGTCTCATTATTAGTATCCAGACACCTATAATCAAAACCCAAGGCAGAAGCCCCACGATAAATCGCCAGAACGGTGATAGCTTTTCCGTTGGTTCAACGTCAATTATTACGCCTTTTTCTCGCAGTTTTGAGAGAAGCTCTTCACCCTGAAAGGAAGGTAAATAAGTTTGGAAATTCTTAATTAGTATAGATTCCTTGTCATATGGCAGATATATGCTTGCCTTTTCTTTAAGTTCTCCTTCCACATGCAAATTCTTTATTGTTACAGAATAAATATTATCGTTATTAAGCTGCTCCAGAAACTGACTATAGCTGATTTTATATGTCTTTGGCCCCGCAACATTAATAAACAAACTCCAAAGAAATAAAATGAAGAAGGTAAGTAATAAAATTAAACCCATTCTCCACTGGGGATTCTTCATCTTTTCAGTGATGGCATCTTTCAAATCAGGATAATCAGGCATAATAAACTACCTAAACTAAAAAAATGGGGGGCAGGCCTTGAATTATAAGATTTTTATTATCACAAGAGGAGCCCGCTGGTAGATTCATGCTTCCTCCTTTTCCTGTGACGGCAGGAGTCTTAAGGCAATGGCCAGGATAAGGATTATTCCGACATTAACCCCGAGCTCAACCAGAACCGGCCATATCGCGGACCAGTCTTTGGCATAGTCTTTAGCATGCGCGACAATGGAATGTTCAGCCTCGATCAGCAGGATGCGCCTGATGCTGGAGATCATGCCGATATAAAGAAATGGATTCAAGGAAAACGGTTTGCGTTTCAGGAAACGGACAATGGGCCACATGAGCTCCATGACGATCAAGACCAACAGTACATCATTTAAGACCTGCAGAATCGAAGCGGTGTCAGGGTAAAGTAGGTGCGGTATGGTCTGCACCAGGATAAGGCCGGCGCAGACCATAAGGATAAGCGCCACCAGAAAATGCATTAGGTCATCAACGGTTATAAGCAATACCCGGAGCAATTTTACATTGAGTTTGTATGGCCTTTTCTCCACAGGATTCATCTCCCTGGTTGAATTTATGTATCTTGTTATAGGGAATTTCCAGCCTTATTGTAATTCGCCTTGTTAAGACGCAGATTGAACAATGGCTTACTTTTTTTGTCAAGCAACCATCCCAATTATTAAGGTAATTAAGGGTTATCTGTCGTAAAGTCTCCGTTTGACCTTTACCTGTTTTTTTAATTATGTTCCTGAATTATGAGCAGACCATTACAGATAGAATATTCATGTGCCTCGCTTCATATCATGAATGCGGTGTGCGGTTTGAACCAATTACTTTTCTCCGATCCTGCGGGCCAGATCGAGGTAATATTGCCCCTCATCTGTTCTGCCGTGTTTGAGGCAGCCGTTGCCGTAAATGCGGCATTTCCTGACAAGCTCTTCATTGGCAAGTTTGGTCTGCGTACTATCCAGTTGCCCTGAAGAGAGCACTTTCTGGATGGATCGGATCCTGAACCTGTCCATGCCTACGCGGTGAATAAAGGAAACCTGGTCGGGACGTCCGCCGTCCTTTATAGTGAGAGGCTGATTAATGAGGAGAAAGGGGAGATGGATACTGGCCCTGAGCCAGAGGTCGTAATCTTCACAGCAGGGGAGTTCCTCGTCAAACAATCCTACCTTGTCAAACAGGGATTTCCTGACCATGGTCGTGGACATGCCCACGGCACAGAGTGGGAGGCAGTTTGCAAAGATCTGCCCATCCGGTCTTTTGTGCTTCTTTTTCTGGTTAAGCAAGGTGCCGCGGCGGTACCAGATTTCATCGGTGTGGGAAATCAGGTATTCAGGCTGGTCCTCCATTGCCGCTACGTGGATTTCAAGTTTTGATTCGGTAAAACAGTCATCCGAATCAAGAAAGGCGACTAGATCATATCGTGAAGCCTTGACGCCTGTATTACGCGCTGCTGCCGGCCCTTGATTATTCTGATGTAGATACTTAATGCTGCTTCCATACGATGTCAGCATATCTGCTGTGCCATCATTGGAACCGTCATCCACCACAATGATTTCAAAATAGGGATAGGTCTGGCGCAAAACCGAGTCCAGCGCTTTTCTCAGGAATTCCCTGCGGTTATAGGTGGGGATGATTATGCTGACATACTGGTGCATGAGAATGTTCAGTCCAGGTAGAGGATCTCGCCTGATTGTTCAATAACCTGAAGCCCGTCTTCACAGCGCTGCAATATAAGGCCTCCCGAGTCATCAAGGCCAAGGACTTCCGCTTCAAATTCCTGACGTTCCTGGACATTAAAACCGAACATCACCCGACGTCCAAAGCAATCCGTAAGATTGCGCCATTGGTCAAGCAGGAGATGGTTTTTCTGATGGTCATGGAATTCCGCGCCCTCAGCTTCAAGCCGGCAATGTTCTTCAAAATGTAGCAGGCCGATATTCCAGGCGAACTTGGCAAGCAGGCGTGCGGCAAAAATTTCAAGATCGGTCTCTTTGCCTGATAAAGAAATCATCGAGGTAGCAGTGGCGGCAAGATCAGGTGGAAAAGAGCTGTTATTTACGTTGATGCCCACGCCGATTAATATATATTCTTCCTTGAAAACGGGACTAATCAGAGTCTCAGCCAGAATGCCGACAATTTTTTTCCCTTGCACATTCACATCGTTTACCCATTTGATGTGCGCATCCAGACCGTAATTTTGTAGTAACTCACAGCAGGAAATACCGGCGGCCAAGGGATACAAATGGGTGGTTTCGGGAAGAAGGGTGTTGGCAATGACCAGGGTCATCCAGAGACCGCCGGGCGGTGCATGCCAGTACCGCTGGAATCGGCCTTTGCCGGCTGTAAGTTCACTGGCCAAAACAACAGCGCCGCTTGGAAAGGAGGCGCCGTTTTCCTCATGCTCCTTAATGATGCCGCGGGCCCAGTCCATGCCGCGGCCAAGACGATCAAATCTTTCAATAACGTTGCCGACAATTGCGCCATAACGGAAGATGGATTGAACATTTTCAGGCTCCACCTGTTCGTTGCGTAGCGGTATTTCTTCCTTACGGATTATTTGTTGGATGAGTTCGTACGATAAGGGGCGGTCTATTCCCATTCAGCTTTGACGCGGGTGATGATTTTTTGAATCAAGGGGAGTTTGTCCGGTGAACAGACACCTATCAAGGGTTCACCCTGATCCATGGTTACCCCGGGCTTGAAGTATACGGAATGGACGATCCCGGGTTCCCCGGTATAGTATACCGGGATATCTCTTTTCATGAGGGACATGGTTAGGATCTCGTCACCTTGCTTGATGGTAACCGAGCGCTGCCCGTATTTATCGATTCTGGCCTGCAGGTCAAGGGCAAAGAAATATTTGGCCCGTTCAGGGGCATTGAAAGGATAAAGGATGCGCCTGAGAATCCGTTCGATGATCTCACGTTTTGTTAATGGGTGGCGGATGGTCATTATCTTTTCACCGGCCTCGACAAAACATCCTTCAAGGTCGGTTCTGACAAAGGATATGACTCCATTGGTGGGGGAATGGAACTGCTTGGGATTTCTTTCCCGCTGCAGGACATACAGCAAGGTGCCGGGTATATGGCGGTAATCGCCGGTTGTCCCCTCCACCACATCGTCTTTTTTCACCTTAAAACGAATCCTGCCGGTATGGATAGTGTAGATATCCTCATAATCATAAGGATCTGAACGGTATTTGCTCAATATTTCGTCAAAATCAATTTCCTGATCCATAGACATGTCGTCTTTTCCAACCATCATTATCTGTAATACAAGTTGCCGCCGCCCATGGTGAGCAGAGATTTATAAAGATTGCGCCGGAACTCCCTTCTATCCCAAATGCCCTGAATATGACCGCGGTTCAAAGCGTTTCTGGCGCTGTGATAGTCAGGCGGAATATCCTGGCCCGTAGTTTCTCTGATCACCCGGTATCCGGCAAAACCTATACGGCTGGACCTGATAGCGAACTGATATGGTGAGCAGCCAAGGAAACTGGCCACCGGCCCTGCATAGGAATTGTTGTCATACACCACGATATAGAGACCACCGGAAGCGATATATTCCCTCACCGCCATGGTACATTTGGGCATCTGCACTACCCCGAGAGAACCTTCGTGAATGCGGATGCCTCCGGTGGTATGAACATAAGCGAGCAGAGGCCTCCTGCGCAGACGTGCAGACTGGCAGGCCCGGACAAATTTTTCCCCTTCTGCAGCCCCCACCGTACCATTGCGGAAATCACTATACAACATAGCAACAACGAGGTCCACATCCATTACCCGGGCGTCAAAGGTGAGTATGGCGCTTTTTCTGCCGGTCTTCCTGAACGCTGCCTTGAGCCTGTTGTCAAAACCCGGATAGTTGAGAGGATTTAACGACCGGATCTCGCTGTTAAATTCCCTGATGGAATCCCGGTCAAAGAGGTGCTTTAGATACCATTCATATTCCAAAGGGAAATGATGGCCGCAATTTTCGCATACGCCACAGAATTCGCCGTACAGGTCAGGGACCCAGAGATCTTTGCAGCCGTGTTTTTCGGCATTGGGGCAGGTAACGGTCCTATCTTCATTGGCCAAGGGGCTTGTGTATGTGTCTCCGAATTCCGTCGGTTCTTCAATCGAACCGCCGGGCCCGGAAACCGCTGGTAAGGGTGTTCTGCCGATGGCCGGTTTTCTGACGATAAAATCATAGGCTGCCGTAAAGGGAGCAGTTACCTTTTTGATGATAACCGAACTTTCACCGGAAACGTCCTGAATGACTTTTTTAACCTGTTTCTGGCGGCTCTTCAGGACGTCATAACGGAAAAAATAATACATTTTTGCCATATTATTGCTGAAGCGCTCGTAGCCGGCGGCCATGGGAGTTGGCTTGCCTTCGAAATAATTAATCGCCATGTTCTTGTATTTACGGGAACGGAAGACAAGCAACCGTTTTATCTCATCACTGTTGAGATCCCAGGTGATATCAATATGCGGTTCTTCAGTGTCAGCCTCTTCCGCCTTTTTCAGCTTCAATTCATACGCCCTGAAAGCTCTCAAGCTTCTGGTCTTCAGGATAACCTCGTCTGTAGCCCTGATCACTTCGCCTTTGAGTTTCTTGAAAAAGGCAAAATCATCATGCTTGGCCCCCAAAGGAAGTTCCTGGATAATGCGATCAATGGTGCCCAAGCGCAGATTATCCTCGGCCGTTATTTTCAACCGTTCTGCGCATGCTTCAATAAGTTCTTTAGGTACTTTTTCCCCCTCTCTGATCTTGCCTTCTATGGCAGCAGCGCCCTCGGGTGAGATTACCGAGTAATAGCCGTGGGAAAACATCAGCCTGAAGTCGGACATTCCCACAGCCTCTGCTCCGCCTGATCCCCCTTCGGAAGTGACGGAGATCATCGGCACTCTCAGTTTTGCCAAGGCATAGAGGTTTCTTGCTATTTGCTGGGCGGCGCCGGGAGATTCCTCGATGGGGTAGGCGCCCGGTGTGAAAATATAAAAGTGGATCGGAATTCCTTCAGTTTCAGCGACTCTCATATAATGGAGGGCCTTTTCATTACCCGCGGGCTTTGTGGAGCCGCCGTTCCGGTATTCTTCACCGTGACCCTTTTCATGGCCTATAATCATGACTTGCTGCGGGATGATCTTGCTTTTCACCCGGCGCATGATATTGGCCCTGGCGGCAACCATGGCAGGATCGATGCTTATCTCCTCCTCTCCACCGAGCTCTGTATAATCTTCATATACATTTTCAAGGATATCCTTTAAGGAAAAACGCAGAGGACTGCGGACGATCCGCACCCTTTCCATGGGAGTAAGGTTTTCCTCGCAGCGGGCTTCAAGGAAGGTCAGGGAATCTTCCAGAGAACGTACTTTTTCTGAAAGCTCATCTTCAGAAAAATCGTAAAAAGAGGTTTTCAAGTCCTCCAGTTTCTGGCGGAGACCGGATAAATTGCCCCAGTCGGTATCGTCCTTTATCTGGTATAGATAATTGATTCGATCTTCAGTTTGTTGAAGTCGCTTTCGCAAATTTTCCATTAAGAATTGCCTTTAGTTCGATCAAAAGGTGAGCAATCGATCAACATTAGCTTCCAAGTATGGAATATTGGTTAGAATTGGTTCATTATTAGCATTGGTGCCCTCAATTACCACCTCTTTTATCAGGCGCAGGCCCCGTTCTTTGGCCTCTTCCATGGTGGCGCCCCACACGATAGCCAGTGCAAGGTTCGGGTCGTAGTCAGTGGGGATAACATACGGCCAGTCGGAAGGAACATGGGTGTAAACGGCAGACCAATCGTATTGCGGAAAAGAAAATGTATTGATGGTGCCCATCCATGGCGAAAAGCCCCGGTGGGTATCTTCGGCGATAATTCGGAATTCGATGCTGGCTCCCCGGAATTCAATATCATTCTGGTTGTATCCCATCCGGTCTCCCAGGGCAAGCCGGATCTGCTCCTTGAGAAGATTTGGCTGCTCGCCATTCACATAGCTTATCCGGGCTGAAACGTCATTTTCAACCTGGATCCTGGTATTCACTTCCAAAAGATATGGTTGGCCGTCGCGGGTAACTATCCATTCCCAGGTGCCGACATTGTCATATCTGACGTGGGAAGCAAGTTTGACAGAATACTCGACAATTTTGTTGAGCACATCAGTATAATTGAACTCATATGGGAAGCAACAGGAATCAAAGCCAGGCGCTGCTTCAAGTCTTTTCTGCCGACCCGTGCTTTGGATGGTGCAGTTCCTGGTGCCGAAGTGTACTCGTTCCCCGTGGCGGCTGCAAGTCAGCTGCACCTCCAGATGGTTGAAGTCGCGGATGCGCTGCTCAATCAATACCCCCGGATCGCCGAACTGCCGCTTGGCGTAATTCTGGATCCGTCTATATACCCTGCGGAATTCCGCCACCTGTTCAACCTCTTCGATTCCCATGCCTCCGCCGCCTGCAGCTGCCTTGACCAGAATAGAAGGATTCTTGATGTTCCTTTCATGCTGGTCCGCCATCAGTTGCTTGGCAATTTCCTCGGCCTCCATTTCATTATAAATTGGGCCGTCAGTTCCGGGTATGGTGGGGATCCCTAATTGGTTCGCCACCCGCTTGGTATTGATTTTGTCGCCGAGGTCCTTGATAACCTCCCACTTGGGTCCGATAAAGGTCAATGGGCGGTTACGGACAGTAACCCGTCTGGCAAAGCGGAAATCTTCCGAGAAAAAGCCGTACCCAGGATGAATGGCTGTGCATTTTGTGTGATCAGCCACGGCAAGAATATCATTAGGGTCGGTGTAACTGGATATTCTCCAGACCTTGTTTCTGTTGCTTTTGCTGTCCAAGGATTGGCGGACATGTTTGGAGTCTTCGTCGGCCGGGGTATAAACCAAAACATAATCAAGCCCCAGATTTTTGCAGGCCTCCATGATCCTCAAAGCGATTTCACCCCTGTTGGCTATAAGAACTCTCTCTTTCAAATTCTTCTCCAGATTTTCACATTATCCCTATACGGCTCTTAGCATTCGACCGGTAGAAGTATGACCACACAACGTTTGCATTTCTCATTAGAAAAAAGCCATTTATGGATGGAATCCCTTTTTGAGTTTTCAAAATTTGAAGCGCTTACTTAGGATTACGAATACATGTACTAAGTTTCCGAATAAAATAAAAGGACGAATAATTCTAAGGAAATATCCGTCCACGACATCAGGTAGCAACACATTCCAAGATTTTATGGTATCAGCCATAACGATGCAAAAAAACAACAAGCTCCTTTATTATGACTTCAGATAATAAGAGCGATGCAGAGTTGGGGTTTATACCGATTTTCGCTGTAGACGTCAATTTTTTTTCTTGACATCAGAGCCTTTTTCCCGTAGCCATGAATGTAATGGCTAGTTATTACACAATTTATTAAGATACACTACTTTTTGTGTTTTATCAAAGAGATACTTATTAATTACCCAATTTTTCTAAACTATAACCTGCCCGTGTTGCAGAGTACAATCCCTAACCTTACCTACTATTGATGGATACAGACCCGCCTTCGGAATCTAACGATTCGTCATTAATTAAACGTTTCCTTCATTTTCTGCGCATTAACCGGTCGCCTGATACAACAGAAGACCTTGAACAGGAGATTCAAGAGCTTTTGGAAGAAGGGGAAGAGTCCGGCCTGATCTCCGCCCAGGAAGGAGAGTTGATCAGCAGTATCTTTGAGTTCAGGGATACGCTTGCCCATGAAATCATGACGCCGCGCACTGAAATAGTATGCTTGCCTGAAACCGCAACTGCGAAAGAGATCGTCAATCTGATCATTGACAAGGGATTCTCAAGGATACCCATCTACTCGGATTCTCCTGATAAGGTTATCGGCATCGTCCATGCGAAGGACCTTCTTTCTCATGCGGCGGATTCTGAGCAAATCACCGCCGGCGAAGTAGCGAAGCCGCCGTTCTTTGTCTCTGAATCCCAAAAAATTGTCGATCTGCTTAAAGATTTTCAGACCCAGAAAAACCATATGGCTATTGTCACGGATGAATTTGGCGGGGTTCGGGGGTTGGTGACCCTTGAAGATGTTATTGAGGAAATTGTCGGTGAAATTGCGGATGAATATGATAAGCAGGATATCCGTTGGAAGGTCATGGACGGTGAAACCCTCCTCACCGATGCCAAGGTTGATCTCGAAGAAATCGAAGAATTTTTTCATACCGAGCTTCCAGAGGGGCCTTATGAATCCGTGGGAGGATTACTCATCCATCAATTGGGTCGGGTTCCGGAAAAAGGGGCGATAGTGGAGATAGATTCCTTGACTTTTCAAGTAATTTCTGCGACAAACCGGCGTATTATTACTGTTAAGATTCAAAAAAAATAGAGCAACGAGCAAAGTGGCCAGCAAAAGAAAGTATCTCCTGGCTCTGCTTTCCGGTTTTCTTCTTATTCTGACCTTTCCCGGCACCTTCGGGTTAGGGTTCTGTGCCTGGTTCGCCCTTGTGCCATTATTACTGGCGGCCTCGGAAGTAAAACCCGGCAGGGCTGCAATATTTGGTTTAATCTGCGGCATTACCCACTATACATTCCTTATTTACTGGGTTGTCATAGCAATGTGTAGATACGGCGGCCTTTCCTTGTGGGTAAGCGGTCTGGCCCTTTTACTTCTTGCTCTCTATATGAGCCTTTATTTTGTTATCTTTGCAGTGGGAATTTCGTGGGCAAAGGACCATATTCCCTTACTGTGGTTTGCGCCAATATTCTGGGTTGCCCTGGATTTGCTGAGAAGCAAACTATTTACAGGCTTTCCCTGGCAAGATCTCGCCTATTCACAATATAATTATCTCCAACTTATCCAGATTTCAGATCTGTTCGGCCACCATGGTGTCACCTATCTTATCGTTTTAGCAAATACCTTTCTTTTTACCCTTGTTGCCGCCTACAGGAAAAACCGGAGTTTTAAAAAACTGTGCTCAGCCAGGTCTATTATGGCGGTATTTATGATTGTTTTTTTTGCTTTTGCCTATAGCATAATACGCTTCAACCAGGTGAGCGGTATCACAAAGGACGCAGAAACCTTAGCTGTTGCCGTTGTGCAGGGCAACATCCCTCAGGACCAGAAATGGGTGCGGTCTTTTCAGAAAAAAACGGTCAATACCTATATCGATCTTTCCAAAAAGGCAATGGCTGAGAAAAAAGTAGATCTTCTGGTCTGGCCTGAGACAGCCATGCCATACTATCCCTTGGAAAGCCGTTTCCTGCCCTATTTAGTTGATAATCTCATCAGAACAAAACAGGTAAACTTACTCACCGGCGCGCCCCACCGGGAAAAAGCGGAACAGGCAGAGAAATCCCGGCTTTTCAACTCCAGTTTTTTAGTAGAACCCCCTGGCTATATTATCGGCAGATATGACAAACAGCACCTTGTACCCTTTGGGGAATATGTTCCGCTGCGGAAGTTTTTGCCTTTTCTCGAACCGATTGTTGAAGCAGTCGGTGATTTCACCCCTGGAAAATCGCAATCACCGCTGATTGTAAACAATGCCGGAATCGGGGTGCTCATCTGTTTTGAATCCATTTTTCCTGAACTGGCCAGACTGCATACCGTCCAAGGCGCAAATCTTCTGGTCAACATTACCAATGACGCCTGGTACGGCCGTTCCAGCGCACCATGGCAGCATCTTTCCATGGCTGTTTTCAGGGCTGTAGAAAATAAAAAAAGCCTGGCCCGGGCGGCCAATACCGGAGTGAGTGCCTTAATTGATCCGGCAGGGCGTCTGCTCACAACATCGCCGCTTTTTGAGCCTTATTATCTGGCCAGTGATCTTCCCCTTCTCAAAGGTCCCACCTTTTTTTCCGCTTATGGCTATCACTTTGCAACCGCCTGCCTTATTGCCATGGTTCCATTTTTTTTAATCGTCTGGCGAAAAAAAAAGTAAGGTGGCTGCGTCGTAAAAGATCCGAACTGCGGCTTTTCCGCCTGAAAAATAGATAATGCACCACAGAGTACACAGAGGGCACAGAGTAAAACTTTATTTTTTCAAGCAGTTAACTCTGTGAACACTGTGGTGAAAAATCTTTTACGCTTATACTAAAATTAGCTGATCGAAAAAATTGACAATCCGAGGTATAGTGTAGAGATTATTTGCATAACCTGGCGTGGTAATGAAATTGACCTCCAACGAATATTTATTCAGCAATAAATTTTCAGAGTTACAATTTTCATAAAGCAGTATTAAGGAGAAAGAAATGTCAGCAGAACTTAAACAGAAACTTCAGGAACTCAAAGATCGCCTCCTCAGCCTGCGGGACCATCTTTGAAGTTGATAATAAGAAAGAGCGTATCCAGGAGCTTGAAAAACAGACCCTTGCCCCCAATTTCTGGGAAAACACAAAAACCGCGAAAAAAGTACAAAAAGAGATAGGAAATCTTCAGAACTCCGTAGAAGCTTGGCAATCCTGTTATTCCGTGTGGGAAGAGGCTGATCTCCTTTTGCAGCTCGCTCTCGAAGAAGAAGACCTCGAGTCGGAAAAGGAGGTTGCCATCCTTCTTGATGATCTTGAAAAACAGGCAGCCTCTTTTGAATTGGAATGCCTCTTTTCAGGTGAATTCGATGCCAACAATGCCATGCTGACCATCCATGCCGGGGCCGGTGGCACCGAAGCCCAGGACTGGGTTGGGATGCTCATGCGCATGTATCTGCGGTGGGCGGAAGAAAAAAAATTCAATACTGAAATGCTTGATTACCTGCCTGGTGATGAAGCCGGGGTGAAAAGCATGACAATGATGATTAAAGGCCATAATGCATACGGTCTTCTCCGTTCGGAAATGGGCATCCATCGCTTGGTCCGCATATCGCCCTTTGATGCAAGCGGCAGAAGGCATACATCTTTTGCCTCGGTCTTTATTTTTCCCGAGATTGACGACACTATTGAAGTCGACATCAATGAAAAGGACCTGCGGATCGATACCTACCGTGCCAGTGGCGCCGGCGGCCAGCATGTGAATAAGACCAGTTCGGCCATCCGTATAACCCATCTGCCAACCGGCATTGTGGTCCAATGCCAGAATGAACGCTCCCAGCACCGCAATAAAGATACTGCCATGAAAATGCTCAAGGCCCGATTGTATGAACGTGAGAAAGAATTCCAACAGGAAGAACATCAGAAACTCTCAGGCGACAAAAAGGAAATTGCCTGGGGAAGCCAGATCCGTTCTTACGTATTGCAGCCCTACCGAATGGTCAAGGATCACCGGACCGACTTCGAAATGGGCAATGTTGACAGCGTTCTGAACGGCAATATTGATTCCTTTATAAAATCCTATCTCCTTTGGCAAATCAGGGGATAAAAGTGAACCGTTGCGCTAAATGCGGCGCCTGTACCACGGTCTGTCCGGTATATCAGGTGACCGGCAAGGAACCTCATGCGGCAAGGGGAAAAATCCACCTGCTGGAACGAATGGCATCGTCCTCAGGATCAAAACATTTCGCCGATATCTTCTCGAGCTGCCTGTTGTGCGGGGCATGTCTGCAGGCATGCCCCCGCCAGGTTGATACACCAAAGCAGGTTCTCAAGGCCCGGCAGCAAATCCCCCGGTCTTCGGATGAACATTCCTTCCTGAAATTTGTGGTTCGAAAAACTTTTTCCCAGCCTGGTCTTCTCACAGGTCTGACAAAGGTGGGAAAGGTTGCGGATCAAGCCCTGGAAAACATCCTCCCGGCGGATAGTGGACTCCGCCTCAGACTTGATTTTTTCAGACAGGATAGGCAAGAGCTTGCAACAAGGGAGAAGTACATTGATATCGCTTCCAGAACAGAACGGCAGGCCGGCGGAATTTCTTTTTTTGCCGGTTGTTATACCAATTATTTGCAGCCACAGATTGGCATAGCCATTGAGAATCTCCTTGCCATCGCCGGAGAAGGTCTCCCGCATGTGCCGACCACGCAGGCCTGTTGCGGACTAGCCGTCCAAAGTGGTGGCGGTATAATTGAAGCAAAGGAGCTTGCTCAAAAAAATATCAAGGCTTTTGAGGGCAGTGGACAAATTCTCACATCATGCGCTTCATGTTATGGACACCTGCGAAAGTATCCTGACCTCTTTAACGATGACTGGGAGTGGCGAGAAAAAGCGGAAGCTTTTGCCGCAAGGGTTTGTGAATTTTCCACTTACTTTGCCCAATCATCTGCAATCATGGACACCCTGCAAAATCTTCACGTTGGCCAAAATGGACAGAGTGTTTTTTATCACGATCCCTGTCATCTCCGTTTCGAGACTGCAATTACAGCTGCTCCCCGCCACCTTTTTTCCCGGTTAGGCGGTATTACCCTGGTTGAATTGCCTGGCGGACCCCAGTGCTGCGGTATGGGAGGCCTTTTTCATCTTGCCCACCAAAACCTTTCTCAAAGAATCAGGAATGGCCTCATAAATAGCTTGAGGCCGTTTTCGCCCACAACAATTGTCACTACCTGCAGCGGTTGCCTGCTCCAACTTCGGCAGGGAAGCTCCTCTCAAGGTCTGAATGCGGAAGTGAAACATCTGGCAGTCTTCTTTGCGGAACTCCTCAAATAAGCCAATGATATATCTTCATGTTTTTAAAACTTTACTGTTTCCACCCTTGCGTGAAAAAGTGTAAACTGTATACTGTCGTTAAATTCTACATTACGTATAACATTAGCTAAGAAATAACCTTGATCAAGCACGAAATAAGCTTTCCGGACAATGAGGCTGCCAAACAACTCTACGGTGACCTGAACAGAAACATAACCACCATTGAAAAATCGGCTGGTGTTTCCATCAAAGCCCGGGGCACCAGCCTTTCCATATCCGGCCTGCAACACGAAGTTGAGGTTGCGGAAGCCACATTCAACCAGCTGTATGGCCTGATTAAGGAAGGTTATCCTGTTTATCCTTCTGATGTTGCCTATGCCTTGCGCATATTAGAGCGCTCTCCCAAAGCCAATCTGAAAGACATCTTTCTCGATAAGGTCTATATTACTGCCAGTCAGCGGGTTGTCTCTCCCAAAAGCATCAACCAGAAACTTTATATTGAATCCATCAGAAATAACGACATCGTTTTTAGCATCGGACCGGCAGGGACCGGGAAAACCTATCTGGCCGTAGCCATGGCAGTATCAGCTCTGGCCAACAATCTGGTTAAAAATATTGTTCTGGCCCGGCCTGCGGTGGAGGCCGGCGAAAAACTTGGCTTTCTGCCTGGTGACATGGCCCAGAAGGTAAATCCTTATTTACGGCCCCTGTATGATGCTTTGCATGATATGCTGGGCGGGGAGAGAACCGCGGCCATGATCGACCAGGGCTATATCGAAATCGCGCCTCTTGCCTTCATGCGCGGCCGGACGCTCAGCAATGCCTTTGTCATATTAGATGAAGCGCAGAACACCACCAATGAACAGATGATGATGTTTCTGACCAGGCTGGGCTTCGGGTCACAGGCCGTGGTCACAGGGGATATTACCCAAATAGATCTTCCCCTCAATGTGAGTTCGGGTCTGGTGAATGCTAAAAGGATATTGAAAAGTGTAAAAGGCATATCTTTCTGTACTTTTACGGATGTGGATGTGGTCCGTCATCACTTGGTGCAGGATATAATCCGGGCTTATGAGAAAACAGGCCAACGCGGGAAAAGGAAAAAAGAATAAAATCCATTCTTACCAAAGGATGGCTTTCTGAATACGCTATGCCGGTTTATCTAACAGTTGAATTCGACCACACAACCACGCTGCCGGTGCACCCCGGAACAATTAAAAATCTTGCCTCAGTTTTACTTAAACTGTGCGGCTATCCTGACGGTGAACTGAGTATCCTTCTGGTTTCCGACCAGCGCATAAGGGCACTTAATAAGGAGTACCGGAAAAAAGATGCTCCGACCAATGTCCTTGCTTTCCCGCAGCTCGAAGATTTTGCGCGGGTCACTGGCAAGGGCGCACTTCTCGGCGATATAGTAATTTCGCTTGATACGGCAGGCATGGAAGCCCAACGGGAAGGGATTTCCGTTCATCATCGCGTAACCGTTTTGCTCATTCATGGTCTTCTTCATTTACTGGGCTTTGACCACGAACGGTCGGTTAAGGAGGCATTGAGAATGGAATCCGAAGAAGAAAAAGTACTCGAGTTGCTCAATTCTGAAATAAGGAGAGAGAAAATGATTAATCTCGCTGTGAATGTGGATCATGTAGCAACCCTAAGGCAGGCCCGAGGAATAAATGAACCGGACCCCGTCCATGCTGCCGTGCTTTGTGAACTGGCCGGCGCAGGTGGCATTGTCGTGCATCTGCGAGAGGACCGCCGCCACATTCAGGACAGGGATGTGATCTTGCTCAGGCAGACGGTAAAAACAAAACTCAATCTGGAAATGGCGGCTTCGGAGGAGATTATCAAAGGCGCCCTTAAGCTGAAGCCGGATATGATCACCCTGGTTCCTGAAAAACGGCAGGAACTCACCACGGAAGGCGGGCTAAACGTATCCGGTCAAAAGAAAAAGCTTGCCAAGGTCGTTGCCAGGATGGCCCAGGCCTCCATTCCGGTGAGCATATTTATTGATCCCAATGCAAAACAGATCAAGGCGGCAAAGGATATCGACGCCACCTTTGTGGAAATCCATACCGGCCGCTATTGCGACGCAGCCTCGGATAAGGAGCGGGACGAAGAATTTCTCCTCATAGCCGAGGCGGCTGAAACCGCTTTTGAGGCGGGACTCAGGGTAAACGCCGGACACGGTCTCAATTACACCACAACCCAAAGGATCGCTGCTCTCGAACATATTGAGGAACTCAGCATCGGACATGCCATTCTCAGCTAATTTTGATAGTGCCGCCTTTCAAATGGGCAGCTTTAGCTTGTTTATGTTATTATCGTGTTCGTAATCGAAAAGGAAGCATAAGTTACCTGTTTGATCATGAATGAAAGAAAGATTGATTACGAGCACGAGCACGAGCACGAGCACGATAAAAACGGCTCTATTTGATACGTATCCGGACTTTCTGGCCTTTTCGTTCAACCCACGGTCTTTAGGCGAAGGTTTTTGAGAATCTAAGTTTTAATGTGTGGAGAAAAACACTATGAAGAATAGGATCTTTGTCGCTTTGCTGGCAGTTTTTGTTCTGTTTGCCGGCGGCTGCGCCTATGTGAACATCAAAACCCCATTTGACACCAACCTGGACAACACGGAATTCGGAACAAAAATTGGCAAGGCCCACAACTATAGCCTCTTCTGGCTGGTGGCCTGGGGTGATGCCAGTTATGCCGCTGCCGCAAAAAACGGCAAGCTCAAGGTCATGAAACATGCTGATCAGGAAATAAAGCAATATTTCCTTGGCATGTATACGAAGAGAACCGTAGTCGTTTATGGTGACTAAGGTCCGGGGTGATTTTATGGTATTTCATTTGAAAGTAATACTGGGCTGGCTTGTCCTTTTGCTAACTTTTTGCAGTGGATGCACCAGTACCACAAATGGCTCTTTGCAGGGCTTTTTATTCACCTATACCAAAACCCCCTATACCATTGATTTGCACAATACTCCAGCCATACCGCAAAAGGGGAGCGGCACTGTTTTTCAGATAAAGGAGCCGGTTTCCGGTTATGGTATTTATACCGAATTGAACAGTAACGCCATTGGCGAGATTGCTAAAAAATACGGCATGAAAAAAGTGTATTACGCAGACCTTGAAATCCTGAGTGTTCTCGGGATCTGGAAGCACGATAAAATCTATATTTATGGCGAATAGTGTAGAAACATTTACGGGTTAGAGTTCCTCTAGCTCAACCTCCGCTATGTCGATCTTGAGTTCTGCGGCAATGTCCTGTTTTACTTCGTCGAGTGAAAAATAGGGCTTTGCCTGATCAATGAGGAAAGTATATTCCTTACCCGCGGCTTCCCATATTTCAAGCACTTTAAATGCATTCGGTGAAAGAAAGTCTGTGTTTTCGTACTCGCACGTTATATAGAGCAGCATTATTTTTTTCCTTGCAGAAGGCGGTTATACGCTTCGGTGAGCTTAACAAAAATTTCCTGTTCTCCGCCTACGTCCGGATGGAGTTTTTTTGCCTTCTGGCGGTATAAGCGGGTAAGGGCGCGTTTGCTCATCTTTGCAAGTTCATCCTTGGCACGCCCGAAAAGTTCGCTGGCCTCATCCATGCTGACTTTGCTTTTGGCAGGCGGCGGTTTGTAAAATCTTTTGCTGCTGATAAATTCACGCCAGTAATCATCCATGAAGCTGCTGTGCCCGAAATAATAATCAAAAAACATTATGGCATACCGGGCCAGATATTCATGCAGGCTCTCGGTTGTTTCCATTCCGGCCCAAAATGTACTATCTTTTTGTAAAAGGCAAATTTCCTGGAGAAAAAATTCATCAAGCTTGTCCAGGTCCAAACCCTGGGGTTGAAATCTTGTGGCCTTCTCATAAAAGAAGCGCTGCAAATCAAAGATCACATACACATACTCCTTTACCTCATGTTCGCCAAGCATAGACTCCATTTGCATAAAATACTGCTCTATCTCATCCCGCGATTTGCCGGATAGCGGCTCAAAGAGATTGTCCTGCAACCGGTGGATGCGGCACTGGTCAAGTACGCCGCAACGGAGATAATACATGCGGCGTTTATCAAACAGATGCACCGGTCCCAAGGCATTCTTAGCCCGTCCCCCCTTTTTCTTGCTTTTTTTATGGTGTCTGGAGCGGGATATAAAAGGCTCAAGCTTCTCCCGGATGGCAGGTTTGACAAAGGGCCAGAAGAGTTCTTCTATTTCTTCATGCTGGAAATCAAAGCCTTTGGCGGTTAAATGCTCCTCAATACTGTCGTCTATGTAAAAGGTATTGCCGCCTGGATAGATAATGTAGGAGGCGGGATTTTCTCCCAGGTCGAAAAGATCGCGGCTCAGGATTAATTGCGATACGGTGTCCTGATACGATTCCCTGATACTATAATGGGGTTTTCCTTTAAACCACCGGCGCGCAAGATACATGTAAAAAGAACTCCTTAAAAATGTCTTTCTTTATCCTGTCTCAGAGAAATAATTTCGTCAAGAAAAGCGGCGGAACAGAGGAATATGGGAAGAAAAGTTTAAAGAATCTCTGATTACCACTGATTTTCAGCTAATTTGGCAGGGTTTTGTAACCTCTTGATTTATTGATTAAATAATTAAGGTTGTCATTTCGACCAACGGGAGAAATCTTCAACTCCGGAGATTAGATTTCTCACATTCGTTCGAAATGACAGATAAAATGGCAACCACTCTATCAAAAAGGCTGAAGTTTGATGGTAATCAGCGTAACACCCGGCGAGCCGGGTTAAATATTAAAATGTTATTTAGAAGAAAAAAATATATATTACCGCAGTATACAGCGGGGTTGGGGGGAGCTGCTATGCAACAGGGCGAAAATTAGGAAGAAGTCGCTGAAAAAATTTATGATTTTTTGCTTTCAGGGCAGGTTGCACCATTCTGCCAAGCATTTCGTAATGCCAGTTCAACTCGTGGTTGGATGACTTCCAGAAGGTCTTCCTGCTCGATATAGGGACACGGATTGCCATATGGGAAGCGGAGGCACTGTGCAGGTCTTGCTTCATGGATGGTGCACCGCTTTATCATTTTATCCTGGGCCATGAATATGCACGATCCATCCTCGTTCACCCGGAAGGTATATTTGTTTTCCATGTACTGTTTCCGTACCTCGCCGTCGGCAATCTGTAAATGTCTGGCAATCCGATTGATGTCCTCGGCGGTAATATGAAGGACAGATCCCTTAAGGCGGTAACAGCAGTATCCCGGACAATAGTTACAGTACATTATACCACCGCGGACGTATCATGTTCTTTCTTACCTTCAATGGAAATCCCTGCCACCAATTATAAATCCCAATTTAGCGAAATGGCCTATAGTGCCGATTTCTCCAGTCATAATGTCCGAATCCGGCGAGGATAGAAAAACAGCAAGTTCAGCCTCCCGTTCAGGAGGAGAAAGATATCCCTTTTTCTTTAATGACACAAACTCATCATAAATCTCACACCCGAGGATTTCCGGCCCTTTGTCCCTGATTTGTTCTTGCATCCTGGTGTCCATGATTCCTGGATCAAGGCCAAAAACCTGAATATTATACTTTCTCAATTCTTCGGCCAGGATACGGGTGAAATGATCCAAGGCAGCCTTGCTCACCGAATAGGTCCCGAAGGGCGGCAGGACCATGCTGGCGAGTCCCGAGGTCACATTAATAATTTTACCACTTTGCTGGTGAATCATGCCAGGAATAACAGCACGGCAGAAGCGGAAGGCCGCGAAAAGGTTGGCTTCCATGGTCTGGCACCAGTCCGCATCATCCACCTCGCTGAAACGGCAGATCGGTCCTATTGATGCGGCATTGTTCATCAAAATATCAACTCGGCCAAAGGATGAAAGGGTTTCCAGAATTACTCGTTTTATATCCTTTTGTTGGGTGATATCTGCTACAAAGGGAAGAGATTCATAGCCTCGTGCCTTTAATAAAGCATCCGTTTCAAGGATCTCTTTTTCCGTCCTGCTTAATACAACAACCCGTGCACCTTCCTCAGCCATGGCCAGAGCCGCGGCTCTGCCCAATCCTCTCCCCGAACCGGTAATAATCGTGACCTTGCCTTTTAGTTTCATAGAACGGCCTCTCCTTAGAATTCCTTGTAAACTTTGGCCAGGGAATCTCCTGCCACATGCATGTCAAATTCATTGAAATAGCCAAAAGGTGTGGACATTACTGTAAATTCCGTTTTTTCAAGCCGGCTTTTCACTTCGTCAAGAACTCCTTTTGAGAAATCAGGCGGCGCCTTGCTCAGGGACAGATGATTGAAAGAGTGGAGTACCACGTTTCTGGTGACAAACTTGCCGCACAGCCATTTTGTGTTTTTGACAAACTTTTGGATGACCTTTGTTCGTTTCTCCTGATCCTCAGCTTCCACATGAAAGAAAACCACCACTGTATTGTCAAGCTGTTCTTCTCGATTAACATCCGGCACGTCAGGCAGGCCTTTTGCTGCAGTTTTATAATAGAACGAATGGGTAAAAAACATCACCAGTTTCATGTTAGAAGGCCCTGGAAAATTATGTTACAGCGTTTTTTTTGTATTGGGCAACTTCACGTTCAAACTCGATATAGAGTTCGGTAAGATTTGCGATTTTTTGATCAAGGTCCATGGCGCGCTCCGTAGTTCTCCAAATAAACGCTGGTCAAGATCATGATATATTCGTGACCTTCGAATTTGCCCAGTCCAGAATAGGTTTTACCCGGTCGGCAAGCAAGGGTCGTGCTTCTTTATATGCTACCCATCGGAATTCATCATGTTCCGGATGTCCCAGTTCAGGGCTGACCGGCAGGTATACCCGGCCGTTTTTCGAAGCAGCCAGATAATAGCGGGCTACTTTACCGGCCCGGTATGGTGGAGTTTCCATGAATTCGTATCCCCAGGAAAAAGACAGCTCTGCAAGACCGGTTTCTTCCTTTACTTCGCGCAGGGCAGCATCAATGGGTTCTTCGCCGGTAACTACAATACCTTTGGGGAAATCCCAGTAGCTGTATACCCGCAGTAGGAGATATAGAGGGATCCCATCAACCCAACGGACTATTATAACACCTGCGGATAAAGTCTGCTGTGTCATATCTTTTCCATTCCGGTTTTGTCGTTCTATCAATGCTTCGGATGTTCATTGGTGTTCTTTTCAAAGAAGGCAGTAATCTCCTGCCACGCTTCTTCAGCGGTATCGACATATTTAAAAATGTCCAGGTCCTTGCTGGAGATCATGCCTTCATGCAGTAACAATTCAAAATTTAACGCTTTTTCCCAGAATTCCCGGCCAAAAAGAAGCACAGGTACGGGCTCGATTTTTTTTGTCTGGATCAGGGTCAGTGTCTCAAAAAGCTCATCCATGGTCCCGAATCCGCCGGGAAATACCACCAGAGCTCGAGACCGCATCAGGAAATGCATCTTGCGGATGGCAAAATAATGGAATTGAAAACTGAGTTCCGGGGTAATGTATGTATTTGGGGCCTGCTCAAAGGGCAGCACGATATTGAGCCCGATACTTTTGGCATTGGCATCCAGAGCGCCTCTGTTTGCAGCCTCCATAATACCGGGGCCTCCGCCGGTGATCACCACCAGATTGCCGTTGCCGTTCGAGCCGGAATTCTCTGAAATAATTCGGCCGAGTTTTCGTGCTTCTTCATAATATCTCGAACGTGAATAGAGCCTCCTGGCAACCTCGGCCTGTTGTTTGAGAAGAGGGTTCAGGGGTTCATTTTTCACTTCCCTTTCCGCTGCTTCCAGCTGCTCTTTCGCTGTTTCTTCGTCAGGAATCCGGGCGCTGCCGAAAATCGTCACGGTAGCATTAACGTCATGCTCCTTGAGAATAGTTTCCGTTTTCTGCATTTCAAGCTGCAGTCGGACAGCGCGCATTTCATCACGGAGCAAAAAATCGGC
>CALZHT010000066.1 GCA_945787445.1 uncultured Desulfobulbaceae bacterium | reverse complement strand
CCTTCAATCTTTCCAGGCCGCCCATGGCTTCGTAATGTTTATGGAATATGGTATAGGGATTTGTGAGGGTCGAGGAGTCTGCTTGGCAGGTGAAGGAAAAAGCAAAAAACAGCAGAACCAGGAAATGGAGTCTGGGAATGATTTTCATATTGTATTTAATAATTGTTGAAGAATTCTTGTTTTAAGAGATATGCAATAATACGCAAATTATTACCAGGGGTTGTTTGTTTTTGAAACAGTCCTTGTAAAAAAAAATAGACCGTCTCGTGAAGTCTTGGGATATGATTTTTGTAATTGGGGGTGCGTATGAAAAAAATTTTGCAGGAGGGAGCAATGGTTTTTCGCATAGCTATATTTTGTATGGTATTCATGTTCTTCTCGCCGGTAATGGGGAATGTTGCCCCAGTATTGGCAAAAATGGTGGAATACGACCTGAACATTGATTACCAGACTGTGAATTTTACAGGCAAACATGTGCAAGCCATGACAATCAACGGCGGCATCCCCGGTCCGGCCATCGAATTTACCGTGGGTGACATCGCTAAAATAAAGGTCCATAATAACATGGATGTAGAAACCTCCATCCACTGGCACGGCATTCTTTTGCCCAACCGGGAGGACGGGGTGCCCTATCTCACCACACTTCCCATAATGCCTCACGCCACCCATGTCTTTCAGTTCCCGGTCATTCAATCCGGCACCTATTGGTACCATTCCCATACCGGCCTGCAGGAGCAGCGCGGCGTGTACGGAAGCATTGTCATACATCCACAATATAAACAAAAACGGGCCGACCGCGAATATGTTCTGGTATTGTCGGATTGGACCGATGAAGACCCCGACGAAGTGCTGCGCACCCTGAAAAGCGGCAGCGAATATTATTCTTTTAAAAAAGACAGCGTACAAAGCCTCTGGGATTCCATCAATGCAGGGGCGATTGTTGATACCCTGAAGCGCTCCCTGGATCGCATGCCGCCCATGGATATGTCAGACGTGGGCTATGACCGCTTTCTGATAAACGGCAGGCAAGTGAGCGAGCTGGATGCTTCACCCGGAGAAAAGGTACTGCTCAGGATCATTAACGCTTCTGCTTCGACCTATTTTTATACGAATTTCGCCGGCAGCTCCCTGCAGGTAGTGAGCGCCGACGGCCCTGATGTGCAGCCGGTGGATATGGACCGTCTCCTGATCGCGGTAGCGGAAACATATGACGTGTTGGTCAATGTTCCAGAGCATGGCGGATCCTTTGAATTTCGGGCCACTGCCCAGGACGGCTCAGGCATGGCCTCGGTGCTCATCGGCAGCGGCAAAAGGATTGATGCGGCGGCCATCCCAAAACCGAATTTGTATACAATGCACGGCAGCATGCATCACGCGGATTCTCATGGCCGGTATAAGAAAGGGCAGGAAGATCATGATAAGCATGAATCATCTTCTCAGTCTATGGAGCATGATGGCCAGGGGCCCGCAAACAATGGCGGAAACACCCGGAAGATTATCCACGGTGGGATGGGCCATGAAGCAATGGGACACGGCAGCTTGGCAGAAGAACGGCCCCTGCCGCCCTATGCAAAGCTGCGGTCGGTAAGATCCACCGCACTGGATCCCAATAAACCGCTTAGCATCATTAAGCTCAAGCTCACCGGCGACATGGAGCGTTATATCTGGTCATTTGACGGCAAGACCCTGAAGGAGTCTGATGTGATCCGCATCCGACAGGGGGAAAACATTCGCATCATCTTTGATAATACCACCATGATGCATCATCCGTTGCATCTGCACGGCCATTTTTTCCGGGTGGTAAATGACCATGGCGAGTATTCGCCCTTGAAGCATACCGTGGATATTCCGCCCATGGCCAAGCAGATTATTGAGTTTTATGCCAATGAAGAAAAGGACTGGTTTTTGCACTGTCATATCCTCTACCACATGAAAGCGGGCATGGCCAGGGTCGTACATTACGATGGCAGCACCGTGGACCCGGACATCGCGGCGGCCCGCAGACTCCCTACGAATTTCATGGAGCAAGATCCTTGGTATTCCTGGCTCGACGCCCGCGTCATGACCCAGATGACAGAAGGACGGGCCATGTCTGCAAACACCAGGAACACCATGGCGTTGCACTGGGAAAAGGGCTGGGACGAAGATGAATACGACATCGACATTACATATGGCAGATACATGAGCCGTTTTTTTTCGCCGATCGTGGGATTGCAGTTGACTGACGAAGGTTCCCCCGGCTTTGTTGGCGTCCGGTATCTGCTGCCGTTTTTGATTGAAAGCGAGACGCGATTCACCACCGAAGGTGAGTTGCGTGCCACTCTGGAGACGGCAATGCAACTCACCAAGTACCTTGAAGCTTTCGGCGAGTCCCAGTACGATACGAACACTAAATGGGAATGGCAGGCGGGTTTTGCCTGGCGGGTGAGTCGCTACCTTTCTTTAGTGTTCAGCTATCACTCGGAATTCGACGCCGGCCTCGGTATCGGACTGCGGTTCTGATAATTTTCAGGTAACCCTATCACATAAGGAGTTGTAATTATGGAGTGGCTCAGCAGTCCACAAGCATGGGCGGCGCTTGGCGTTCTCACATTGCTGGAGATCGTTTTAGGTGTGGACAACATCATCTTTCTTTCCATTCTGGTGGGAAGGTTGCCGCCCGATGATCGGCAGAGGGCAAGAATTTTAGGCCTTGGCCTGGCCATGTTGAGCCGAATTCTCCTCCTGCTGTCGCTGTCATGGATCATGACTCTGACCAGGCCGCTTTTTGCCCTATTTGGGGAATCCTTTTCCGGCCGCGATCTTATCCTCATCGGCGGGGGCTTGTTCCTGTTTGTCAAAAGCACCTTTGAAATACATAACAGTTTGGAATCACCTATGGAATCCCACGAAACACAGGGTCCTCCCACAGCCGGTTTTATCAGTGTCCTGATCCAGATCGCCATCCTGGATATCATTTTTTCCCTGGATTCGGTTATCACGGCGGTTGGTCTGGCCCAGCACCTGGAGGTAATGGTTATTGCCATCGTTATTGCCGTTATTGTCATGATGGTGTCGGCAGCAGCTATTGGCGAATTTGTCGATACCCATCCAACCATCAAGATGCTGGCCTTGAGTTTTCTGATCCTGATCGGCGTGTCCCTGACCGCGGAAGGCTTGGATTTCCATATTCCCAAGGGATATATTTATTTTGCCATGGCATTTTCTGTCTGTGTGGAGCTGCTCAACCTCAAGATCCGCGAACGGGCCAAGACACCGGTAAAACTGCGCAAGCCCATGAAGGATAAATTTTAACTGAAAGGGATTGACCACAAGACTACCCTTAGAGGTGATTTTCTTCGTCGTCTTTATCACCCTTATCAGGCGATTTGATTAGCGCTGCAGGGACAAGGCGGTCTGGCCCGAATTTGTCAACAATGGTATCCACCGCTTTGTGGAGTCTTGTGCGCTTTTCTTTTTCTTTTTTGCCGGAAAACAGACCGATCTGTTCCGGTGTGCCAATATTTTCCAGGTTTGAAAGCGAGATGCCCAAAAGCCTGATGGGTTTCGCGCCGGCCCTGGTTTTTTTCATGAGTTCTTTGGCATATTTAAATATTTGTTGATTATCGCTGGTGGCCTTGGCAAGGGTAAGGGATCGGGTAATCTGGGTAAAATCTTGATATTTTACCTTGAGGGTTATTGTCTTGCCCGTGAGTTCATACCGTCTGATTCTCCTGCCTACCTTGACCGCTAAGGTAAGAAGCTCTCGGTATATATCTTCAAGGGCGGTCAGATCATTTGTAAATGTCTCTTCGTGCCCTACAGACTTTATATCATGTTCCGGCGTTACCTCGCGGTCGTCCAGCCCTAGGGCGCATTGATATAAATGGATGCCATGTTTGCCGAATTTTTTATGCATGAGGTCCGGCGGCAGCTTGGCGAGATCACCGATTGTATAAACCCCCAAGAGCGCCAGGTTTTTTTGCGTGGCCTTGCCTACGCCCCAGAGTTTGCTGATCGGCAGGGGGGCAAGAAAGGCTTGCTCTTTTCCCGGTTCCACTACTGTAAGGCCATCAGGCTTCTGAAAGTCTGAGGCGATTTTTGCAATGAGCTTGCATGTTGCCACTCCAGCGGAAATTGTCAGGCCTGTTTCCGCAAAAACCAGTTTTTTTATCTGTCCGGCAATTTCTTCGGCGCTGCCGCTGAGATGTTTTGACGCAGTTATGTCAAGAAATGCCTCATCCAGGGATATGGGCTCAACCAATGGGGTGAAACGAAGAAAAATTGCAAAGACTCTTTGGGAGATTTCTTTGTAGCGGCTCATGCGTACAGGGAGGAATATACCATGCGGGCATAATTTTTTGGCGGTCATTATGGGCATGGCGGAATGGACGCCGTACTTTCTTGCCTCGTATGAGGCGGCGGAAACAACTCCTCTATTTTGGCCGCCGCCGACAATCACCGTTTTCCCTTTAAGGGATGGATCATCGAGCGTCTCCACCGAGGCATAAAACGCATCCATATCAAGGTGTATGATTTTTCGTTCAGGCATTGTTTCTCGAAAAACGAGTATATTTCATATCTCTGAGAGGATATCATCTAATTGAAAAAGTTGCATTGCAGAGTGTCTGAATATGCAAGGCGATGCATTCCACATAAATTAGCGCAGTAAAACGGAGATCCCTTGTAGGCGGTATATTCGGGCTATTTATCAAGCTAATTTTCCCCATGCGGAAAAAATTTCCACCTGGCAAGCGTTATTTTTTTGACGATATGATGCGCATCATGTCTTTTTGCTGGATTGCACCGAATAGAAAAAGTTGCAGGTATAGGTAATTAAACTAAATAGTAACAACACAGTATTTACTTGAGAGAAAAGGGGACTTAGCCAACCATCTATAAAAGCAGCTTTAGGAGTATTTGAAAAAAAATCGCCTATAATATTAAAAAGTTATGTTCAATTAATATGAAATTTTCAATTATATTTAATACTTAACAGGCGTTATGACAAAATAGTCTATAATATTAAAAAGTTATATCAATTGGCACAAAAATAGCATATAATGTAAATAAGTTGTTATAAAATGTATACCAGTAAAAATTGTAACACGGAATTAAGAAGATGAATGCAGCACCCTCAATTTCACTAGATGTAGAAACCTCAGGTTTGACATCTCCTGACTCCTCTCTTGAAAATTTAATGGTACAGCTTGATCATTTCCGACGCCAGTCAGAGCAACTGTCTTTAAAAAATGAACTCCATCGCCGTCTCGCCGGGGCCATTGATATGGCAAGCATGGTGGAAGCCTATTCTGTCTGGTTGATGCCTTTGGTGGAGCACAGCCTCGTATCTTTTAAACACATCGGCAGAAAACGGCAGCATATTTTCTGCTCCAGCCATGGCCCCAAAAGGAGGCGGGGCATCCAAACTATTGAAGAGTTTTTTCAGGGACTTGGGGTACATCACAGCCCAAATCATTTAAAGAAAGGAAGCTTCAATATACATTGTTGGCCGGTAACCTCTGATCACGACACAGGGTTTTTGGTGTTGTTACGTTCGGGGCGTGCCCTCACGAAGCAGGAATCGCGCGTCATTGAAAATTCTCTTGAAATCCTGACCGACACTTTATATCGCGTAATGGGTTATGAAGATTTGTTCGAACAGTCGAGACGGGACGCCTTGACAGGCCTGGCTAACCGCAGAGTCTTTGAGGAACGGATCGGTCCGATCATCGATAATTCCCGGCGTCATGGCTATCCCTTGTCCCTCATCAGTATGGACTTGGACAGGTTCAAACTCATTAACGATACCTTTGGCCATGCCCAGGGTGACGAAGTCTTGAAGCAGATTGCCGAACTTTTCGCAGGGATGGTACGAAGCACTGACCTGCTTGTCAGGATGGGCGGGGATGAATTTCTTCTGGTACTTCCCGATACACCCAGAAATGCCGCCAAAAAGCTGGGCGAACGGCTCTGTAAGGCGATTGACAAACTCAATGTCACCATTCCCGGGGCGGGTCGCCTCGGCATCAGTATCGGACTGAGTCAGTGGCAGAACGACTGGACAAAAGAGGAGTGGATGCAAAGGGCTGACGAGGCGCTCTACAGGGCAAAATTTTCCGACCGCTCAAAGGTGTGTATGCTATAAGATAATCCCCACCGTTTACTGAACATTTCTTTGATCATTTCCATCCACAATTTTTAAGATATTTGCCAAATCCATATCCAGTGCGTATCATTAATATACATCTAATTGTACTGAGAACATTTATAAGTGGAACGCTACAGGATCAAAATCATCAACAATATTGCCTCGGAAGGACTTGCCCTGTTTAATGATCGTTATGCCGTGGATTCTGATGAGAAGGATCCTCAAGGCATAGTGGTCCGCAGTTCCCCTGTGGATACGGATGATTATCCTTCTCTGGTCGCGGTTTCCAGGGCAGGGGCCGGTGTTAATAATATCACGGTTGATAAGGCCACTGAACAGGGCATTTGCGTATTCAACACCCCGGGCGCCAATGCCAATGCTGTGGCCGAACTGGTTTTTGTCATGCTGGGAATTGAGGCACGCAACATCAGCCGCGGCATTGAATTCTGCAAAAGCCTGGCTGATCGTGCTGATGAAGAGATCGCCAGCCGAATAGAAAAAAGGAAATCAGCCCTGCGCGGTTTCGAACTGGCCGGCAAGACTCTTGGTATTATCGGTCTTGGTAAGATTGGGGTTCGGGTTGCAAACGGCGGCACCCAGCTGCAGATGCAGGTCCTTGGTTATGATCCTTCGCCGGCTTTGGAAAATATTCACTTGCTCTCACCGGAGGTAAAGCTCTGCCGGTCAATTGAGGAAGTTCTACGAACGGCAAATATTCTGAGTTTGCACCTTCCTCTTACAAAAAAAACTGAGCACTTTGTCAATGATAAATTGCTGAGATTCCTTCCGGATGGAGCGATCCTGGTCAATTATGCGCGTGGTCAGATCGTGGAGGAGCCGGCAGTTTTACAGGCCTTGGAATCCGGTAAATTAAGCAGTTACATCACCGACTTCCCTACCAAGGCATTGATCAATCACCCCAAGGTCCTTGCTTCTCCCCATCTTGGGGCCAGCACCGAGGAATCTGAAGAGCACTGTGCCTGTATGGCAGTGAACGAACTGAAGAGATATCTTGAATACGGCACGGTTACCCACAGTGTCAATTTTCCGACAGTTGAGTCTATCCCTTCTGATGCTGTGCATACACGGCTTATTATGATTAACCGGGATATTCCGGGCATGATCGGCTTCGCCTCCCAGACCATTGGTAACCATAACATCAATATCGCCAGCTATCTCAACGAAAGCAACGGCACAATCGGCTATAATATCATAGACCTGGAGAGCACTATTCCTGATGAAGTGCTCAGGAAGATTCAGGACCATCAAGATGTGATCAGAATCCGGATTATTCCCGTCAAAACCGAGTGACCTGTTTTTTAATCTTGCAGATTGATCATAAAGCGGGTCGACGGCTCGCCGCCATGGATATTGCATCTGGCTTCCGCAATAATTTCGGTCGGTTCATTGATGGTGAGGGTGATCGTCCGGGTGAAATTGTTTGATTCCGGCTTGCCGAACCATCCGAAATCCCAGCGGTTTTTTTCTTCGCCATTTACCTTGACGTTTGCCCATTTGGTGTGATGAAGAAAATTGTTGCCTTCGTGTGATACTTTTATGGTAATGGTCACCTCTGTTCCCTTAGCGATCGATGCAGGCGCTTCAATGACCGTGGAGGACTTGTTGGCCCACGCCGCTGAAATTGATACACAAAACAAAAACATGGCTGCCGCGATGATTGTCAATAAAGCGTAACTTTTTTGCATGACTGGTATCCTCCTGTAGATTAGAAACTTTTACCCCTGAAACATGATTTCAGGGAGTTGCAAACTGTTCTCAAATGTTGCAATCATATTAATAAAGTGCCTAAAGTTCGAAGTGCACTAGAGCACCCTAAAAATCAGGGCATAAATGCCTAAAGTTAGTGTACTTGTTTTATCAGATGCTTCTCGAACATTAGGCACTTCGAACTTTAGCGCACTTTAGGCACTTAACTATTTCTCAAGGGTTCCGCTATCTCCTTAATATTACGCAATCGGGTCAGGAAGTCTGAATAGTAATAGGCTTTGCTTAATATCCTGAACTTTCCGGCAACAGCAACCTGTTGTCTTCCGACCTGCTTTCCCCGATATTGGTGACATAAATAGCGGCTTTGCCGCCTACGGGACATTTTGTTTCACAGATGCCGCAGCCGATACAGAGGCTGAGATCGACCCTGGGCCGCTGCACGGTAAGGGTGTTGCCGTTGCGGTCTTCAACTTCCGCTTTTTCGAGCCAGATTGCTTTTTTAGAAGTCGGGCAGACCTCTTCACATACGATGCACGGCGTGGCATGGCTCCAGGGCAGGCAGCGGTTTTTGTCAACCATGGCCAGGCCCAAGCGCACTTTTTTCTTGTCTTCCAGTTCCAATCTTTCAATGGCCCCGGTCGGGCAGACCTGGCCGCAGAGGGTACAGCGGTATTCGCAATAGCCTATCCTTGGAACCAGCACCGGCGACCAGATGCCTTCGAGCCCCGCTTCTAATAAGGTGGGTTGCAGCCCATTGGTGGTGCAGACCTTCATGCACTCCCCGCATTTAACGCACCGCCTGAGAAATTCATGTTCAGCAAGGGAGCCGGGCGGCCGGATCAGCTTAGGCTGGAGTTGGGCGGATCCTGCTCCCGGAATACTGCGCATCAGGGGCACGGCAACCATACCGCATAAAGAGGAAAGAAACACCCGCCGCGTGCCCAGGTCCATGGCAGGCGTTGTCTTTTTGCCCATGAACCCGAAATGCACGGCATTGTTGGGACAGATATCATCGCAGTTCCAGCAGTAGTAGCACTCGCTGTCGCGCCATCCTTCCTTGACATCCGGCGAGGCATGGCCGGGGCAGACGCCGCCACAGGCCCCGCATTCATTGCAATCTTCGCTGACCGATCTTTTTAATATGGAAAATCGTGATAGAAGGCCTAATAGTGCACCTAAAGGACAAAGGTAGCGGCACCAGAACCGTTTCTCATAGAAATTAAGGCCTAAAATCGTAATAAAAATAACGCCGATAAAAAAACTCTGTCTGAATTGCGGCTGCTTAAAGGCAAGGACTGTTGCCTTGAGACCGGAGTACATCCATTCGGTAAGATTGACCAGTCCAGGCGGGTCGAGTTCATAGATTGTATCGAAAAACGAGCGCACCGCCAGGTTGAATGGGGGATAAACACCTATGGCAAGGGACCGGATCAACAGGGAAATGGGATCAAGAATCCCGACAAGGTGTAGTCTGAATAAGGAAGAGGTAAGCAGAAAAATAAGGATAAGGTATTTTACCCGGTGCCAGTTTGTGCGCTCTTTGCGATCACGTTTCTTGAGCGCGCCAACCATGTTATGGAGGGTGCCCAAAGGACAGACCCAGCCGCAGAACACTCTGCCGAGGATAACGGTTAGAATAACTGTGATGATGGAAAGCCAGAACGCTTTGGCAGCAGAGTGAGAGGCCAACAGGGTGGTAAGAAGGATCAACGGGTCGAAGTCGAGGAACAGCTTGGCAGGATAACCCAGTTCATCACTTCCGGTTGATTCCGTTTGCAGGAAGAGAAAAACAAAGAGGAGTAGAAAAATTCCCTGACTTATGCGACGTAAATTCTGCAAGTTAGGAAATGTTTACTTTTTTGATATTGAGTTGGTTAAGGTCCATGATGCCGAAGCCCATTTTTGCAGCGATCCTCACATATCCCAGATCTTTTCCCTGCATGCCGAACAAGGTGGCTCCATATGAGTCAATGGCTACCTGATCAACTCCTGCTATAACAGTATTCAATGTCTTGACATCATCCAAGTCGCCGCCTTGGGGTCCATTGGCAGTGAGGATGCGCACAGCATCAAGCACAGTAAGGGTGGGTTTTACGAACATGGCCAGATCGACCAGGCTTTCATCAAGGCGCTGGTGAATCTTGCTGCGCCTGCCACCCATGATGCCCATCCAGTTTTTCATGGACATGGTCAGCCGGGCCAGGCCGTGGTCCTTGGCGATCGGGATATTGATCACCTTGTCCGCCTCGAAAACTTCAGTGTACAGAGGCCATTTGTCGAGAACCTGGCCGTTGAGCTTCATTTTTTTAAACTTCCGGTCATCAACGTAGTCCACATCGGCTCCAAGCTTTTTGGCTGCCGGCGCTATGCCGCTCTGAACATAGCAGCGGCGCGGGTCGTTTACCGGCCGGTCAAACACCTTTACTTTTTTGGCGCCGGCTTCAAAACAAAGTTTCACCATGGTGGCCACCACTTCCGGATTGGTGTTGCCGGCCTGTTCCGGCACCCTGTCCCAGGCCATGTTGGGCTTGATTACCACAATATCGCCTTTGGAAATGAATTTGTTGATGCCGCCCAGGGCAGTGATTGCTGCTTCGGTGATTTTGGCAGGTGAAACTCCTTTGACAACAGCAAGGTCCGCTGGATCTGCAGCAAGCACAGACCTTGCAAAAGTAACAAAGTTGCCGGGAACTGCATATGCTGCACCAACCACGGCTGATTTTTTTAGAAAATTTCTGCGGCTCATTGTTTTCTCCCCTTTGCAAGTCTGGAATGGATAAACTGATTGTCCTGAGGTATTAAGGAGATCTTATATAATAGCTGCTCAGGCTGTCAAAAGGATTGGTAAAAAAATATGGCGGGGTTTTTTGTGAGGAATAGGATGTTTTGTATCTATGAAAACAATTAGCCATACATTGACAAGTTTCACGGTATTGATAATTCTACATTTATAGATATAAATATTTTAGAGATTGGCAATACCACAATTCCAATTTCATATTTTAAATTTGTTTCTTCGAGATGCCGCTATGAAATACCTATTCCCTATTTTCATAATCATATTTTTGGTATGCGGCTGTGCACACATTGTGTCAAAAGATGTGCGTGGCCAGGTTGACGAAAGTCTATCAAAATCAATGCTTTTTGAAGACCCGGATGCCTACAAGGGAAGTATTGTCATTCTTGGAGGAAACATTGTCAGTTCCGTTAATACACAAGAAGGGACGGTCATAGAGGTGGTGGAAAAGTCCCTGGATTACAGGGGTAGACCAAAGGATATCGATAGGTCTTTGGGCAGATTTCTTGTTTGGCATAAGGAGTATCTTGATACTGCTATTTTTACCCGGGGCAGAAACATAACAGTGGCAGGTGAGGTTGTCGGTAAAAAGGTTCGTAAGTTAGGAGATATCGACTATTCGTATGTTTTTCTGAAAAACAGGGAATTACATCTGTTACAACCAGGGGCGAGAATGCCAATACATTTTGGTATAGGTGTCGGGGTTGGCATTGACTGAACACGATCAGCGAGTGCATTCCCCGTAGCTTGCTGCGGGGTTAGCGAGCGCATGTAAAATAGTAATAAAGTGCCTTACGTACGGAGATTCCCCGCGGCTTGTTGTAGTGAAGCGGAAATCCCGCCTAAACGGGGCCGCGGGGAGCTTCAATTTAATGCATTGGCTTCGTTGCTGCGAATTTTGCGCTCCAAATCTTGCCGGCAATCTGATGAATGAGCATGTTTACTGCTTCCTGGCGCACCGGTTCAGTCTGCTCAGGGAAAATTTGAAGTAATTCCGAAACATCTTCTGTTCCTAAAAACGCTCTGATCTGTTTCGCATCATAAACCACTCTTTCAAGTACGTGGATATCATCGAGCCCCGCCTTTTGCAGTCCGGTCAAATATTCTTTTTCACTGACCGCGCCTGCAACACAGGAATTATAAAACGCCTCACTCTGCCTGATCTCTTGCGGCAGTTCTTCCGCAACAATGTCGGAAACCCGCATGCGCCCGCCTGGTTTGAGGACCCGGTGGATTTCGCTGAATACTTTTGATTTTTCCGGTGACAGATTTATGACGCAGTTCGAAATCACCCAATCAACAGAAGTAGATTCAACCGGCAGAGCCTCGATCAACCCTTTGCGTACTTCCACATTGGTCACTCCTGCCGCTTTAATGTTTTTTTCGGCTCTCTCGATCATGGCATCGGTCATGTCAATCCCGATTACCTTCCCTGTAGCGCCTACCTTGGCGCCGGCGAGGAGAAGATCCAAACCGGCGCCGCTCCCAAGGTCCAGGACGACATCTCCTTCCTTGACATCACTGAAAGCAAGAGGATTACCGCAGCCAAATGAAGAAATTGCCGCGCCGGGCTGCTCACTGACCTCTGCTTTGCTGTAGCCGATCATTTCGGCGGTGGTGCATGATGCGGTTGTATCCGAACCGCAACATCCGGTCTTTGCCCCGCAGCATGAGTCCGTTGATCCGCTTATCGCTTTGGTATACGCCTCTGATACCCTTTGTCTGATTCTATCTTCATTCATGATAATCTCCTTTACTGTATGTGTTAACATGTTAGAGTGCACTCATATGCACATATTATGGTAAAAAAAGTTGCTTCCTTATAAACACTCGGGACAACATTCAGCCATGCATTTTTTGATGCTTGTGACAATTGCTTCAAATTCTTTGAGAAAGGTCTCTCCATTAAGGGAATAAAACCTGTGTCTGGTTTCTTTTTCAGCGACTAATATGCCTGCCTCGGCCATGAGATGCAAATGCCTCGAGATAACGGAGCGGTCCTGCGGCAGGTGCTCTGCTATGGTGCTGATATCGGAACGGCCGTGTAGAAGCAGGAAACGCAGAATTTCACCCCTTACCGGTTCACTGAGGGCCTTGAACAATTTCGAATCAAGAGCCGTGATCAAATCATCCACTGCTTGCGGTCTTTGTGGTATTACCTTTAAATCCATAACAAGAATATAAGTGCACACATATGCACATGTCAAGGAAAAAATTAATTCGTCCGAGTTTAAAGTTTAACCTCTGCTTTCAGACAGGTAGCTTTAGCTCGTATTTGTTATTTTCGTGCTCGTGCGCGTAATCGTAATCGAAAAGGAAGCATTACTGGCGTGTTTGATTATGAATACAAGGAAAATCGATAACGAGCACGAGCACGAGCACGATACAAACAGGTCTATTTAAGCCGTATCCGGACTTTCAGTCCTTTTCATTCAAAACCCACCGTCTCTAGTCGGAGGTTGTTGAGTTTCGAACACCAATAGAATATTATGGCCGGGACAGACATCCACGGACCTCTATCCCGTTTTTTTTGTTTGGGAATTTAACCATCAGGCTTCAGGCCGCGCATTTCGTTCATTTTTTATCTGCTTAGCAGCATGGTTTATCTTGGGGACCGCAGCAACCATTACCTCCCATTTTTTCCATCATTTTTTGCATGGCAGTGAAGCAATCAGAGTCGCCCCCACCATCCGGACACCATTTTTTCATCATCTCGGCCATTTGCTCACAGCAGCTGCCTGCTTTTGAGGTTTTTTCGTTCTTGTCATTTTTTTCAGTACACATAACTTCTTCTCCTTAAATTTGATGGCGTCGCAAAAAGCACCCAAAAGGGTATAAATCCGATCTACTGCGTTGCAGCGGGTACTCGGAATGCTCACCATACCATATGTATGTTTCCGCTTCCTCGACACCACTACGCCTTGCATATCGAACTTTTATGCTTAGCCATCCCAATAATTTTTACGAATACTTCAAATTTTAGGTTATGAACCATCTTCTGAAAATTCTTTTACGTCTGGGTTAAGGTTCTTTTCTTCTTTTCATACTCTTCCTGGTCAATCTCACCCAGTGAGTACCGTTTATCGAGGATGTCCTTAGTTGATTCGGAAAAGTCATCTCTGCCGGTTGTGCCTGAACCGCAAAACGATGCGCACCCCCGTCCTCTCATCATCAGAAAACAGAAAAGGAACATCACAAGGGGAAATATCCACCAGTAAGCCTCACAAAATTCATAGCCGGTCATAGCAATTACCTCCTTTTTTGCTGTTTACCTATATTGACGACAGCAGGAGGTGAATGGATACAGAGTAATGGCAGAGGTTGGTGCAATAATGATTAATTAATTTGAAAAATACTATGATATCAATTTGTTACTTGTGGGATACTCATGAAGAAATAAGGGGGGCGAAATCAATTTGCTTGTTGTAGAGTAGCAGAAATCCTGCTTAAACGGGGGCTGCGGGGAGCTTCTATAAGGTGTTTCCAAACCGGAACAAACACATCATTTGGAGCATGGGAAAAAAAGGCTGAAGGTGGAACCTTTGCCAACTTCGCTCTCCACCCTGATAAACCCGCCGTGTTCCGTCATTATTTTTTTACTGATGGCAAGTCCCAGCCCTATGCCGTGATACTTGCCGACCGCTTTGGTGGTAAAAAACGGCTCAAAAACCCGGCGCAGATCCTCCTCTGTGATTCCTTGCCCTGTGTCGGTCATTTTAACTGAAACATAAGGTTGGCCAGCAAAATTTTCCTTACTGGTAACAACCTTGATCTTGCCGCCTGTTGGTAATGCATCGCCAGCGTTTGCAAGAAGATTGTCCAGGACTTCTCTAACCTGTTCCTTATCGATAAGAATGTCCGGCACTTCGCCAAGGGCCTTCTCTATAGTAATCAACGGTTTTTCATGTAGTGCACTAAAGACCTGTAATGCTTCATTGACTATTCCATTTATATTATGGCTGTCCTTATGCAAGCTTGTCTCCTCGGTGTAAGAGAGCACGCCGTTAAGAATTTTTTCAAGCCTGTTGGCTTCTGAGACAATTGCTTTGGTATATTCTTTCTCTTTACTCTCCTCAGGGATTTTTCTGCCAAGCCTCTTTGCCAGTCCACCAAGAGCCGTAAGTGGATTCCGTATCTCATGGGCAACGTTAGCCGTCATTCTTCCCAGGGCAGATAGTTTTTCCGACTGGATGAGCTGGGCCTGAAGTTTTTCTTTTTCTTCTTCTGTTTTTTTATGTTCAATGATGCCGGCAAGTGTGTTGGCAATTGAGTTTAAAAACTCCTCCTCCTGAATATCTCTCTTATGACCTTCCTTGATAATCAGATTGATCAGACCATGGACACGGTCGCGTGACTTGATAGGGATGCAGTATTGGCCATGGGGAAGCTCACACTCGAAGCATTTCCCTGGAGGTTCTGCAGCACGGTTGGCAAAGATAATATCTTTACTTGTTGCTGCCTCTCCGCAAAGGCAGCGTCCACTCGAAATTAACGTAGAATCCAGGGAAGCCTTCTGGTCCAAGCCGCCCTTGGCCTTCATCTCGATTTCCGCGGTTTCTTCGTTTACTAGATAGACGCACCCTTTGGACTGCAGGGAGAGAAAAGGAATCTCAAGGACCAAGTTGAGGATGCGGTCCAATTGTTCTTCAAGTGAAATAGGTTCCAGGGCGATTTGTAAAACTGCTTTGATGGTGCGTTCAAAATGGTAGCTTTTTAGGGCCTTTTCCTGGGCCGCTTTCCGTTCCGTAATGTCCTGGATTACCCCGTCAATCCATTTTATCGATCCATCGTCGTTATAGTGAATTTTTGCCGTTGTTGCCCCCCAGATGATGGTGCCGTCTTTCTTTCGCAAACGTATCTCTTTATCCTTCACAAAACCTTTCTTAAGAAGCTCGGCAATATAAAGCTTTCTATCCTCGGGATGTTCGTATAAGTCTGAAACGGCAATGGTCATGAAGTCTTCAACCGAATCATAGCCGAATATTTTGACAATAGTAGGATTGACTTGCAAAAAGCGGCCGTGCGGGCCTCCGGTGTTTCGGTAGACCCCGATATTTACATTTTCAATTAATGTCCTGTAACTTTTTTCACTCTGTTGCAGAACGTCCAGCGCTTCCCGGCAGATATCATGTTCTTGCTTTAATTCTTCATAGGTTGATATGGCAGTCATTGATTTATCCTCGCCCGAAAAATTGCATAACAAACGCTAATATCTCTGGCTGGCAGCATCGTCTTCTTGTTAGCTTCTTCAATGCAATCTTGTATGCTTATCTTAAAAAAAACCGAGTTCCTGTTATCCAAGGCAACCCGGCTATCCGCTTCAGGCGGATCCACGGTTTTCCGTCCCCATCTTACAATGAGTTTGGCTTTTCTGATTATGGTCAGCTTATAAGTAAAATATATGGAGTAATCAGATCTCATGTCAAAAGGAAAACCAGTAAGAGAGGTTGTTGCCGCGGCGTTTTTTCAAGTGATTGTGTAAACTATTATTTGGTAAAGGGCTTTAGGCCATTTTTTTTGTCAAAAAAATACGATAATGAATTGCTACAAAAAAGATTTTGGCTTATCTTGATCGGAAATATCCCAACAAGAAATCATCAGATAGGAAAATGTAGTGATGCGAAAAATAACAATTGCTCTGTTCTTTTCATGTACCCTGATTCTCTTTGCAAGTGCTTTTGCTTTTGCCCAGGCCGTTTATGTGGTGGATGAGTTTGAGATCACCATGCGGACAGGGCCAAGCAGTGATAGAAAAATTCTTGCCATGCTTCGCACCGGTACCAGGCTTGAGGTCATTGAAGAAAAGGAAGGGTGGTACCTGGTTCGCGGCCCGGCCGACAAGGAAGGATGGGTCCTCAAAAGATATGTTTCTACGGAAACCCCTAAAAAAACCGTTATTAAGCAATTGCAGAAAAAACTCGACCTCCTTTCAGATAATTCCACTACTGCAACGGAAAAAATAAATATGTTCGAGAAGGAAAACAGGGAGATGCGTTCCATTTTGGATTCGACCCAAGTCGAGTTGGCAAAGGTCAAAAGAGAATACTCCTCCCTGGTTACCGATTCCAAAAATGTCTTGGCACTCAAAAAGGAGCATACTGAAAATGTAGATAACTTAAAAACGGTTACTTCAGAACTGCAGCAAATCCGTGAAGAAAACATGGGCCTGCGCGCCGATTCCAGGATAAAATGGTTCTTAAGCGGCGGCGGAGTTGTCTTTATTTCGTGGCTGTTTGGCTATTTTATGGGGAAAAGCAAAAAAAGAAGTCGAACCCATTCTCTTTATACCTGATACGAATTGGCAAAAGACGAATATCTGCGCAATAACACCCCGTACATTATTCATCGGCGGCCTCGTCTTTTTTCTTCCGTATTTTACTGAAATCAAAAAGAATTTCGTTTTCCTTGATAAAACCCTGTTCTCTGGCAAGGTTTTCAATATACTCCGGATCGGTTTTTAGTTTATTGATTTCCGTGCGCAGTGTCTTTATCTCCTTCTCCATGGTACTATTTTGGGATTGGAGTTCGGAGATCTTTCCCCGTAGGCGGTAATATTTTAGAACTCCGGTGGGTGAGAAAACAACAAAACCGGCAAGCAGAATCAATATGGTTACGCCAATCCATAGAAGGCGTCGTCGTTCGTTTTTTGTCATCAATAAAAAGTGAAAACCCTGATTTTGTTTTCCGTATTTCTGCGGTCACAAAGTTAACAACTATCTACCTTAATTAGCACAGAAGAGTCTTGAGCGCAATCTTCCAGTATGGATCCGTGGTTCTTCCTTGATCTATTTCTGGGAATGTTTTTCTTTTGGAATGTAATTCATCCATAGAGAAGTAAATTTTGGCAGGGAGAAAATAGTATGCCATTCCAAAGTCCAGCCATATATCTGGTTAGCGCCTGCCTGGTGGGTCTCAAAACGCGATATGACGGCCAGATACAAAAGA
>CALZHT010000065.1 GCA_945787445.1 uncultured Desulfobulbaceae bacterium | reverse complement strand
CCTGTTCACCTGGCAACGAAATTCAGTATGGCAAAGCGAAATCAGCATGTGGACCGATGTGATCAACAAATCTCCCAATTCCGCCAGAGCCCATGTCAATATGGGAAAAGCCTTGATTAAGCAGGAACGCTATCAAGAGGCAGAATCTGTTCTTAGAAAGGCAATAACCTTGGACCGAAATAACGGTAATGCTTCTCTCAATCTGGCGATCGCCCTTGAAAGACAAAACCGTCTAAAACAAGCTCTTTTATACACTGACAAGGCTTTGGCCACAGATCATGCTGATCCGGCCAAGGCTCATCATATCAAAGGACTGGTTTTCTCCAAACTCAACAATATCCCGGGAGCTGTTGCGGAAATGGAAAAGGCCCTGCGGTTCAATCCCAACTCTACAGAAGCCTTGATCAATCTTGGCATGGTTTACGGACAATCGGGAAACCACCGCAGGGCTGAAAAATATTTTCGCGAAGCCCTATCACTGGATCCTGAAAATTGTTTTGCCTTACAGAATCTTGGAACTTCCCTGGAAAAGCAAAACCGCCTTAAGGAAGCTGCTCAGATTTTATACACTGCATTGACAAAACCAGCAGCAGATCGGGCCTCTATCAACGGTAGCCTTGCTGTGGTGTATTTGCGGATTGAGGATTACAAAAAAGCAATGAGCCATGCTAAATTAGCGCTGGAAATCAATCCCAATATCCTTGAAGCCCATATCATCCTTGGCCTTGCCTATGAAGGTATAGGGCAAATACAGGTGGCCCTTACCCAATACAAATATGCCTGGCAGAAGGGATTTAACATGGTTTCACTTTTTAACAGTTGGGCAAAATATGCCTTGCAGAGCGGTCAGGGGGAAAAGGCAGTCACATATCTCACCGAAGCGCTGAAACTTTCGCCGGGAGATCAAGAGACAGTGCGCAATTTAGATAATGCCAGACAAAATATCTAATATTTCTTGTCCGCATATTCCAGCCAACCACCGGCTAGGATCAATTCCCGATCAAAGGGATTCAAGGCAAAGGAGAATGTTGCGGCTTTGTCTCCCGTGGCTGTTATCTTGGCTTGCTCCGTATCCACTGTTATCTCAACGTCATTGCCCAGGTTGATAATGGTATCAATATCCTGGGCAGGGAGTTCAAGGGCCAGCATGCCGCAATTGAACATGTTCTGCCGGAAAATCCTGGCAAAGCTCTCCGCTATAACCATGTTGATGTCGTTTACTTCCAAGACCCATACCGCATGCTCCCTTGAGGAACCGCAGCCAAAGTTGGCCCTGGTCACGATTGCCCGGGAGTTTTTGAGCTTCTCTCCCTTAGGGTCAAAGCTACCCAGCTTAAGATCCTCAAGGATATAAGGCTTCAAAGCCTCTTTGCTGTTTTCAGTCAGATATTTTGCAGGAATTATCTCATCCGTATTGATATCGCTTCTGTCCAGAATTAACGCCGGACCTCCGAATGTTTTCATAAGTAGTCTCCAGAAGTATGCAAATGACAATCATATATATTTTCGCGGATCGGTGATATAGCCGGCAACTGCTGCAGCGGCCGCAGTGAGCGGGCTCATCAAGTGTACCATGCCGCCTTTTCCCATCCTGCCGTTGAAATTTCTGTTGGTGGTCGATGCGCACACCTCGCCTTCTGCCAACACTCCGGTACTCATGCCTAAACATGCACCGCAGGTTGGATTAGTCACACAAAAACCCGCATCCATGAAAATTTTGATCAACCCTTCATCCATGGCCTGAGAATATATTTTTGGCGTGGCCGGCGACAAAATACCACGTACGGTGTCAGCTATTCTTTTTCCTTTCAGAATTCTCGCAGCCTCACGGATATCCTCGATCCTGCCGTTTGTACATGAGCCCATGTATATCTGATCGATGGGTGAACCTTCCATTTCCATAACATCCTTTACCTGATCAGGCTTAAATCCAAAGGTGACCTGCGGCGCCAGATTTGACACATCAATGGTGATTTCATCGGCATAGGTGGCATCCGGATCAGAATGCCATTTGCTGAAATCCACAACCGCCGCATCAATGGAATCGTAATCATGCTGTATAAAAGGCCAGAGATATTCAGCCGTCACCCTGTCGGGATAACAGATTCCGCAGGTACCACCGGCCTCGATGGCCATATTGCAAAGAGTCATGCGGGATTCCATCGACATGGCGGCGACCAACGGACCGACAAATTCCATGACCTTGTCCGTCGCGCCATTTACGGTGAGCTGCTTAATGATATACAGGATCACATCCTTGGCATAGACTCCGGCAGGCAATATACCGGTTATGGTAATCTTTAGCGTTTCAGGCATTCTGAAAGAACAGACACCCTTTAATATGCCCACTTCGAGATCAGTGGTTCCCACTCCGGCGGCAAAGGCACCAAAGGCGCCATGGGTGCAGGTGTGGGAATCACCCATTATCACTGTATATCCCGGCCGGATGAAACCTTTTTCGGGGAAAAGGGCATGGCAAACCCCATTATCGCCCACATCAAAGAAGTCCTTGATTTTATGCCGTCCCGCCCAGTCACGAAGGATCTTGGCCTGGGTTGCGGTTTTGGAATCCTTTGAGGGTGTGACATGATCGATTACCGCCTTGATCTTAACCGGGTCAAATACCCGGTCCAAACCGCGGGCCACGAGATCATTGATAGCTATGGGTGTTGTAATCTCATGACACATAACCACATCAAGATCAAGCACCACATTATCAGACGATGGGGTGTCCCGCAGATGGTCTTTGAAAATCTTTTGTGCAATAGTTTTTCCCATTATAGTAAAACCTCCTACTGGTTTTATCCCCTCTAAAAATATGTGGCCTTTGTAAAGAGTCTTCAGCAAAAAGGATCTATAATACCCTCTTATTACAGCAATAGTCAACAATAGGCTATTTTTTATACGGCATTACGTCAAAGGGCACAGAAGCACAAGGTTGTATCCCCGGTTCATTTATTCTGATTCTACCTTTGTGGCTGGAAACAAGTCCGGTGGTCCGGTGTCTCAGACATGCCATGAAATCTCGTTGAAAATCAAAGGAATCCGATCTTATGTGAGATATTCACACCTTTAAAGTTTGACATTGAGGGGCAATTTATAATGGTATATAGTGATACCCTTGGATATTGTGTGATACCTTTTTCATTTATACAATTTTTCATCCCGAGAGACCCGATATAAACTATGAAGCAAAACTTCAGGCTAAAATCACCGGATGATCAGTTTCCAAATTCAGTTGGTATTATTGGCAAAGCTATACAAGATACCAATGAGAACAAAACCCAACTCATTTATGACATTATCAAAACTGAATATGGTACTGTTCCTAAAAATTTATCCAAGCTATTCAAAAACACAACTGAGTTATATGAAGGGAAGTGGCCGGAGTACGAGCCTTGTCAGGTGCGGTATCACAATCTAAGCCATGCCTTGGACGTTGCCCTGCTCACCGCCAGAATGACTGCCGGCTGGAATAAACAGGGCAAAAGATATAAAATTCCCAAAGACATCTTTCTTAATGGCCTTGCCGCTGCAGTTTTCCATGACAGCGGCTATCTGAAGAGCAAAGGTGATCAAGAAGGGAAAGGGGGAAAATACACCTTCACCCATGAAAAACGGAGCATGGAGCTTGCCGGAAAATACCTGGCTCAATCAGGATGGCAAAAAAAATCTGTTACGGATGTAAAAAATATAATCTCCATCACTCAATACCACAATCAGCCAGTTATTGAGAACCTTTTCAGCAATGAGCATAAGGAAGTAATGGCCAAGATTGTCGGCACTTCAGATCTTGTTGCCCAAATGGCTGATGTGGATTATGTCCAGAGAATCCATGACCTTTTCGATGAAATGCAGGAAGCCTATGGTATTGAGGGCACGGAGAATCTTGCCAATCGGGGTATTCACATCTTTCACTCTGCCCAGGAAATGATTGATGAGACCATGGGATTTTATGAAAATTTTGTCCTCCCCATGCTGCACAAATTTGGTCGTATGGACCAATATCTTGTTTCATATTTTGCCAACGGCAGGAATCCTTACCTTGAAAACATAGCCGCCAATCTATCCGGCCAGCTCATGGATAAGCGCGTGCAATGGCGGCGGCTGGGTGAAATTCTCCAGGAAATTGGTGTTGTCACTCCACAGCAGATTACCAACGCTCTTGAGAGGCAGAAAAAACTTACCCTGCTGGCCCAGCACAAGAAGAAAAATCTCACGCCTCTCAAGGACCGGGTAATTTCCTGGATAAGCAATAGAAATTACACGGGAAAATGCCTTGGTGACATTTTGATGGAAACAAGCGCCATCAGTGCAACCATCTTGCGGAAAGGTCTTTTTGAGCAAATTCTCCCCCCAGCCCTTCTTGAAAAGCTCTCCCGCCATGAACTGCTTTTCATTTTAAAAATCGCAATATTGCTGCAAAACCTCACCAAAGGCCCTTGGGTTTTTGACCAGATTCTGGAAATGACCAATGAATTGCTATCGTGTGAGGCCAGTTCAATTCTGCTTGCCGATGTGGATGCTCGGGAAATGATAGTGGTCGTGCCCACCGGTCCCAAAAAAGATTCGCTGCATTCCAAGACTATTCAGATTGACAAGGGTATTGCCGGATGGGTATACCGCCATGTGCAGCCGGTTATTGTAAAAAATGTTGCGGCGGATGAACGATTCGATGATGAAATTGATAGGCGCATTGGATTTAAAACCCGTTCAATCCTCGCAGTGCCCCTGCATACCAACGGTGAATTAATCGGGGTTATGGAAATAGTGAACAAAAAAAATGACAACTTCACCGTCCAGGACATGGACATCCTGACCATGCTGGCCAATGTTATTGCTTTAGCTTTGGGGGGACTTCTGAACCTGCAGGAGTTCTATACCTGATAATCAAATTTTTTTCACATTCATCAATGCCACGGAGTTTTACTATGCGTTTCAGGAAGTTCCTTTATACGCCGTGTACATATTGCATCCTTTTTTTAACCGTCTTGACCGTTTACGTAAACCCTCTTTGGGCGGCGCACGGAATCAGCATTGATGGAAAACTCAAATATCCAAAAGGCTTTCAGAAGTTTGCGTATACTTCGGACAACGCTGTCAAGGGCGGGCATCTTGTGCTGCATGGGCTTGGCAGTTTCGATAAGATGAATCCTTTTACGCTCAAGGGCAACGAACCTGATGGTCTTCCCGAACTTGTCTTTGAAACTCTGGCAGTGCCCAGTCTGGATGAGCCTTTTGCCGAATATGGCCTGGTTGCCAAGGATATCGAGTTGGCAGAGGATAAGATGTCCGTCACCTTTACTATTAATGAAAATGCGCGCTTTTCAGATGGCACTCCCATTACTGTTGAAGATGTAAAGTTTTCTCTGGAGATGCTGAAAAGTGACAAGGCAAGACCCCAATACCAGTTTTATTTCCGGGATATTGAAAACGCAGAGATCCTGGATTCCAAACGGATACGGTTCAATTTTTCACAGAAAAACAGGGAACTCCACATGATAGCAGCCCAACTGCCGGTGCTCTCCAAGAATTATTATACCCAATATGCTTTTGAGAAATCGTCTTTAGAAACTCCGGTTGGGTCGGGACCGTATATTGTTGCTGATATCAAACCCGGCAAATCAATAACATATAAAAGAAACCCGGACTATTGGGGTCAAAACCTTTCTGTGCGGCGCAATATGTATAACTTCGATAAAATCACCTATAAATATTTTAAGGACCAAATAATTTCACTGGAAGCGTTCAAGGCACATGATTTTGATTTCATGTATATAAATATCGCCAAGCAGTGGGCAAGAGATTTACAAGGGCCAAAATTCAATAATAAACTGATCCTCAAAGAAACACTCAAACATAAAAATAATCAGGGCATGCAGGGATTTGTCATGAATATTCGCAAACCTCTGTTTCAGGATCCTAAGGTGAGAAAGGCTCTTAGCCTGGCTTTTGACTTTGAGTGGGCCAATAAGGCATTGTTTTTTGAGCAGTACACAAGAAGTAACAGTTACTTTAGTAACTCCGAACTCGCGGCCACGGACCTGCCCAAAGGACTGGAGCTCGACTATCTCACTCCTTTTAAAGACAAAATTCCGCAGGAAATATTTACAAAGCCACTGGAACCCCACAGCACAATCTCGCCAAATTCTTTGCGGAAAAACCTGCGACTTGCTAAAAAACTTTTAACTGAGGCAGGATGGAAAATACAAAACGGATTATTGACCAATACAAAAGGCGAATCTTTCCAATTTGAGATCCTTCTCTATTCCCCCTCATTTGAAAGAGTAATGGAGCCCTATATCAAAAACCTCAAAAAACTAGGCATAAAAGCCCAGATGAGAAGGGTTGATGCTGCCCTTTACGTGCGGAGGATAAAGGAATTTGATTTTGACATGATGGTCAATGTCTTTGGTCAGTCACAGTCACCCGGCAATGAACAGAGGGACTATTGGCATTCAAGTTCTGCTGCAAGAAAAGGCTCAGGAAATTTAATAGGGTTGCAAAACGAGGTTGTTGACGCCCTTGTGGAAAAGATAATTTATGCCGGGACGCAGGAAGAACTTACCGCCGCTTGCAAGGCCTTGGACAGGATTCTCTGGTATGGTTATTATGTCGTGCCGAACTGGTATATCGACCACCATCGGGTAGTATACTGGAATATTTTTAATAGGCCGGAAACTCTTCCTCTCTATTATTCACCCTTACAAATACTCACGACCTGGTGGATGAAGGAGACGGATTAACAACAAAATACAATAGCCAGGCGCTTCATTATTGAACTGAAATATCGTATGCATAATTAAATATCCCATGGCAGCATATATCCTCCGCCGCATACTTCTGATGATCCCGACTCTCTTCGGTATTATGCTTATCACCTTTACGGTCACCCAATTTGTTCCGGGCGGCCCTGTTGAACGGCTTATTGCTGAACTTGAGGGGCGTTCCGCCGGAGGGGAAGTGAGTGTCGCAGCCTCATCCGGGATATATCAGGGTGACCGGGGCCTTGATGAAGAAAAGATCGAACAGCTTAAGGTCCTCTATGGGTTTGACAAACCGCCGGTGCAACGCTTTCTTGCCATGATGAAAAACTACCTCATGTTCGATTTTGGCATGAGCTATTATCATCACCGAAGCGTGGTTAATCTGGTAATTTCAAAATTGCCTGTTTCCATGTCGCTTGGACTATGGTCATTCCTCATTGTGTATCTCACCTGTATCCCTTTAGGAATTCATAAGGCCATTCGGGACGGCTCACGATTCGATATGATTTCCACCTCGGCAATTCTTGTCGGCTATGCAATCCCCGGCTTCGTACTCGCAATACTGCTCATCGTCCTCTTTGGCGGCGGCAGTTTCTGGAAAATATTCCCGTTGCGCGGATTGGTCTCAGACAACTGGTCCGAGATGAACCTGATGAGACAAATTCTTGACTATCTCTGGCATATGGTGCTGCCGATTATTTCCATGACCATCGGCAGTCTTGCCGTCATGACATTGCTCACCAAAAACAGCTTTCTCGAAGAAATCCGCAAACAGTATGTTTTGACCGCGAGAGCCAAAGGGCTGAGTGAAAATAAAGTTCTCTACAAACATATTTTCAGAAATGCCATCATTCCGATCATTACGGGTTTCCCAGGCTCGTTTATCACCGCTTTTTTCACCGGCAGTCTGCTTATTGAAACCATTTTTTCCCTGGACGGCATGGGGCTGCTTGCCTATGATTCCATTATAAATCGCGACTATCCGGTGGTGCTTGGCACATTGTATTTTTTCACGATTATTGGTCTCATTTCCAGATTGCTCTCTGATCTGAGTTATGTTGTTGTTGATCCACGCATCACTTTCGAAAGCGTTGAGTCAAGGTAAGACTCGAATTTATTACATTTACCCTGATATGAGAAAAAGAAAACGGAACCCCCTCTGGCGCCGCCGCTGGCTTAAATTCAAAGCCAACAGGCGCGGCTATTACAGTTTGCTCATATTTTCGATTTTCTTTATCATCAGTCTGTTTGCCGAATTTGTCAGTAATGACAAACCATTTCTCGCCTATTATAAAGGAAAACTGTATCACCCCATTTTTATAGAATATCCTGAGACCACATTTGGCGGTGATTTTGAAACGGAAACCGATTATCTCGATCCGTACATATTGGATAAACTTCAAAAAGAAGGCAACTGGGTCCTTTTTCCCCCCAACAGGCACAGTTTTTCTTCCATCAACCTGGAACTTGACCAGCCTGTACCTTCATCCCCAAATAGGGAGAACTATTTCGGTACCGACGATAGAGGCAGGGATGTCCTGGCCCGGTTAATATATGGTTTTCGCTTATCAGTCCTTTTTGGTTTCGCCTTAACCGCAATCGGCACCCTCATAGGAATTATTGCCGGCGCGGTCCAGGGGTATTTCGGCGGCAAGACCGACCTCTTTTTCCAGCGCTTCATCGAAATCTGGAGCGCCATGCCCGAACTCTATCTGTTAATCATATTTGCGGCGATTTTTAAACCCAGTATTGCCTTGCTGTTGATTCTGCTTTCCATGTTCGGCTGGATGGGACTTTCCGATTATGTGCGGGCAGAGTTTCTGAAGGGTAGGAACATGGATTATGTTACTGCTGCAAAGGCTCTTGGCGTAGGCAATGTTGCTATCATGTGGAAGCACTTGCTGCCGAACGGTATGACGCCGGTGATTACCTTTTTGCCGTTCAGGATGTCCGGGGCGATCCTCGCCTTGACCAGCCTTGATTTTCTTGGTCTGGGTGTTCCACCCCCTTCTCCCAGCCTCGGAGAATTATTGGCCCAGGGGAAAAGCAATATCGAGGCATGGTGGCTGTCCATCAGCACCTTTATTGTCCTGGTCGGCACCTTGATCTTGCTCATTTTCATAGGGGAAGCCTTGAGAGAAACATTTGATCCCCGCAAGGTATAATATGCTTTTATCAATACAAAACGTGAACCTGTCCTTTCATACTGAAGATGGTCTGAGTCAGGTTCTGCATGACATTTCTCTTGATATCAACCAGGGACAATCGGTTGCCTTGGTCGGTGAATCAGGTTCCGGCAAGTCAGTAACAGCGCTGTCTGTTTTGCGCCTTTTTGAAAAAGAAGCTGTCGCATTGGACGGTCAAATACTCTTTGAAGATAAAGACCTCCTGCAGCTCGAAGAACCATTGGTGCGAAAAATCAGGGGGAATAGAATCGCCATGATTTTTCAAGAACCGATGACATCGCTCAATCCCGTGTATTCCATCGGTGATCAGCTCATCGAGCCCCTGATGATCCATCAAGGACTTGATAAACCTGAGGCCAGGGACCGTGCCATCAATCTGCTCGACCGTACGGGTATTCCCGATCCTGTCAACCGGCTTGGCAGTTTTTCCCACCAGCTTTCCGGCGGCCAGCGCCAGAGGGTCATGATTGCCATGGCCTTGGCATGCCGCCCCTCTCTTCTTATTGCCGACGAACCGACAACCGCCCTCGATGTTACCATTCAGGCCCAGATTCTTGAACTTATCCAAGATATCCAAAAAGAAATGGGGATGTCGGTATTATTGATCACTCATGACCTCAATATGGTCAAAAAAATCGCAGAGTATGTGCACATCATGCACCAGGGCAGGATCGTTGAGCACGGCATTACCGAACAAATCTTCAGCGCGCCGCGGGATCCCTATACAAAGCACCTGCTCGAAAGTGTGCCGCATGGCAGCCCGGAGCCAAAGGATGAAACCCCGCAACTGATTAGGGTAAAGAATTTACACTGTTATTTCCCGATCAAGAAAGGTTTTTTCAGAAAAACTGTTGATACAGTGAAAGCTGTTGATAATGTTGAGCTCACCATTCAGCAAGGCAAAACCTTTGGCGTTGTCGGTGAGTCCGGGTCCGGGAAAAGCACCTTGGGCATGTGTCTTTTGCGACTTACCGGCTGTGAAGGAGAAATAGTATACAACGGTACTGATATTCTGCCTAATAATGCAAAGAAAATGCGCCCTCTCCGCAAGGAGTTACAGGTTGTTTTTCAGGACCCCTTTTCATCGCTTTCACCCAGAATGACCATTGAACAAATCATTGCAGAAGGCCTTATTGTGCACAACCTGGGCAAAGACAGAGCCGCAAGACGCAATATGGTCGAAAAAATTCTAGCCGAGGTTGGACTAGAACCGGAAATGGCGGACCGCTATCCCCATGAGTTCTCGGGCGGACAACGCCAGCGCATAGCCATTGCCAGGGCGATCATCCTGCAACCGCGATTTATGATTCTGGATGAGCCGACCAGCGCTTTGGATATGACCATCCAGGCGCAGATCATCAAACTTCTCAAGGACTTGCAAGAAAAACATAACATGACTTATCTTTTTATTTCCCACGATCTGCGGGTTATCCGGGCTCTGGCAGATGAGATAGCGGTCATGCAAAACGGCCGGATTGTCGAATCCGGTCCGGCCCACAAAATTTTTAATAATCCCCAACATCCTTACACCCAAACCTTGTTCGCCGCTGCATTTAACCTTGAAGCCAGCGCAATCCCTCCTCCTGTATCATGACGACAATTCTTTTTTGGAAAAAAATCCTCAAAAAATATGGGAACTATAGAATGACAATGTATAAAACTGCGGCGCTTCTAATGGTTTTGATTTTCTTTGATAGCGGCAATGCAATGGCTAAGTGGAACTATGCATTTACAGGGCAAGGTGGCTACAGAGTTGACCAGTTGGACTGGAACATAGCCGCGGATCCAAGCGGCAATGCAACTCCCAATATCCTCTCCGAACTGACGTGGAAAGACATTGAAATCCTCACAGTTAAGACTACTGCCGATGGAAAATTCACCCTGGGTAAATCCCCCTATCCTTTAGCATGGCAGGTCAAGTTTGACTATGGCTGGATCCTTGCCGGCGAAAACCAGGATTCCGATTATGCAGGGAACAATCGCACCCTGGAATGGTCTCGTTCCAACAACCAAAGCGATAACGGCAATGTGCTGGATTTCTCCTTTGCTATCGGTATGAACTTTATCATGCCAAACAAAAATATTACCATTACTCCCCTAATCGGCTATTCCTATCATGAGCAGGACCTCACCATAACCGATGGCAGGCAGACTGTTTCAGTGCAATCTTTGGCGCCGGAGGGCGTCAATGTGCCGCCAGTGGGACCGATACCCGGCCTGGACTCCACCTATGAACCAAGCTGGCATGGCCCCTGGATTGGTGGGGAAATATCCGTTACCCCGCTTGAGAAGCTGACTGTAACCGGTTTGCTGGAAATCCATGCTCTGCGGTACAGAGCAGACCTGGACTGGAACCTGCGCAATGACCTTGCCCACCCGGTAAGCTTTCAACAGCGCGGTGATGGCATAGGGCTTGACCTGGGTCTGGGTGCGCAATACCATCCCAGAGAGACTGTAACGTTTATGCTGAATTTTCATTACAAATACTATCGGATTGAAGATGGCACCCATCGCGCATTCTCAGCATTTGGTGGAAGTTCGGCCACCCGCCTCAACGAAGTGAACTGGGAATCAGCCGGTATTTCCGCCGGAATTCGTATAGCTTTCTTTTAATTGCAATATCCCTCACCTGTTTTTCATTGACAAACAGACCAAATGTGTCGGATACTGAACACTACCAGAAATTTGTAAATACTCTGCACCTTGACTACCAATACCATGACCCAAGCAAACATTCTTTTTGTTGATGATGAACCAGGATACCGGAAAGCCTTTATCAGGGGCCTGGCCGACGAAGATATCGCCATTGAAACGGCAGTGGATGGCGAGGATGCCATGGAAAAGCTTGTAACGTTTCACGCCGATCTGGTAATCACCGACGTCAAGATGCCCCGCAAAGACGGCCTCAAACTTCTTGAAGAAATCAAACTCAATTATCCGGATGTCTTTGTGGTAGTTGTTACGGCTTATGGTGATGTTGAAGATGCGGTCAGAGCCATGAAGGCAGGAGCGTATGATTTTTTGCTCAAGCCCTTTGATTTTGACATCATCAAAATGATAATCGGCCGGGTTGCCGACCACAAAAAATATGCCCAAAAGGACTATAGCGGCATTGAGCGCCGCAAGCGTTTCCGGTTCAAGAACATCATCGGCCAGGATCAAAAGATGTTTAACATCTTCCGAATGATTTCCGATGTGGCCAAAACCAACACCACGGTCCTCATCACCGGTGAGTCGGGGACCGGTAAGGAGCTCGTTGCCGAGGCAATCCACTATGAGGGGCTACGCAGGGAAAGACAGCTCATAAAGGTCAACTGCTCGGCCCTCACCGAATCACTCATCAACAGTGAACTGTTCGGTCATGAAAAAGGCGCGTTCACAGATGCCCGTTCCCAAAAAAAAGGGCACTTCGAATTGGCGCACGACGGCACTATTTTTCTTGATGAAATAGGCGATATCTCCATATCCACTCAGTTGTCTCTCTTGCGGGTTCTTGAAATGGGGACCTTTCACCGGGTCGGCGGGACAAGATCCCTGAAGGTGGATGCCCGGGTCATTTGCGCCACCAATAAAGATTTGCCGGCAGCCGTGAAACAAAAGCTTTTCCGCGAAGATCTCTACTACCGGATTAATGTGGTTTCCATTCATCTTCCCCCTTTGCGGGAAAGAAAAACGGATATTCCCCTCCTGGCCCATCATTTTCTGGAAAAATACCGAAAGTCTCTGTTTCCTAATAAAAAAATATCCCGTATCTCCCGGCGAGCCATGAGTTTACTGCTCAATTACGACTGGCCGGGAAATGTTCGCGAACTTGCAAATGTCATTGAAAACGGCGTGATATTTTGCAGAAAAGACAATATTACTCCCAAAGACTTGCCAATAAACCTGCGGGACTGGTCCGGCAAATTAAAGCCGTTGACTCTCACCCTTGCCTCAAAATCTCTGCCCCAAGCGGAATCGGCCCTTATCCTTCATGCATTGGAAGGTACCAATTGGAACCTGAAAAAGGCCGCCCAAGAACTTGAGATCGCCAGGGGCACCCTTTACAGCAAAATGCAAAAATACAATATCGTCCGTCCAGTATCGTAAATTATCCCATGACCCCATTGAAAAGGTATTTCCGCTTCACTCCAAAACAACTTTAATAGTATATAAATCAGAAATTGAAATTCAGGAGACCGAACAGGTCAACATTATTCCTCACCCCATTTTTTTTGTGTCGGATTTCGAACACAACAGAGCCACATACATTCTTGCCAAGCCGATTTTTTGCCCACACTTCTACCTTATATCCTCCAAGCACCTGAAATAATAATTATTTATACAAAAAAAATTTCTTGGCATCTTTTTTGCCTAACGATCAGGAGATATGCGTTACGAAAGAACGATGTCCTTCGTCTTTCTTCGGCACTCACACATTAACCCATGCATGGAGGTACATGAATGATGCAAAAAAACAAGGCTATCTGTTTGTTCAGCCTGTCAGCCTTTCTCATCATGACAACAATTTTAAGCGGTTGTGGCGGCGACGGGAATTCGCAAAGCTCCGGTGGAGCGGGCATATCCCTTCCCACTGAAGTATCAGCTGTATCAGCAAACAACACGAATAGCCCATCAGCACTTGTCACGGCAATGCATAATTTAACAGCGGCTGTATCCGATCTCCCTACCGACTCGGATTACCATAGTGCAAAAACCGCCAAATATGTTGATGAAAAGACTCTGGAAGTTTTCGGCATCATCGAAACCATTTTAAAAGCAGTGGCGCAGACAAACTATGACAAAGCTGAAAATATAGGCGCCGGACCATACAAGGCCATGGTGGCCTGGGAAGAAGAAAACGAAGGCCGGGCGCAAAAACAACTTGAAGAATGGATTGTCCAATCTGTCCTGACCACGGAAAACGGTGCTACCGTTAATGTCGTGCATCTCTGGATAGAGGAGCCTGATCAGGACGTTGTTGTAGAATCAAGAGTATACAGAGCGGCTGACCAAGATTCTGCCGGAAATTATCTCAACTACGGGGAATGGACCATCAATGCCAATTTCACCAACAAAGCAACCGGCAACTCGGCAGGAACTTTTTATGCGAGCGCCGCCATTGCAGCGGACGGCAAAACCATCCTGCAACTTAATGAGAATTTCATCAGAAGCGAAAATATCGGTACCGGCTCTCCCATCCTGGTGACCTCGGCAACAACCGGCGTTGTGAACAAGTCAAATACAGATGGATACGGCAAAGTGCGCGTGGCTGATTGGGACTATTGCTGGTCAACTACTCCCACACCACCTGAGTGCAGTGGTCCTTCCTTAACCCTGCCTCAGGTTGACATCACCTATGCATATAACCAAAACTATCTCGGCTTTTCAGAAGACGGCGGAACCATTACCTACAAAGACAGAAATAATCCGGTTGAAATTCATTACCGCTATGGCTTGTTTGACGGCACAACCGGCGTTAATGTCGAAAAAACAAAGAGTTTCGGTTTCCCGGTCACCTTTACCGATGGCAACGGGGACCGCAGGCATGCTTACTACGGGGCCTGGCAGGGCCGCCATGAACTCTGGGCCGGAGACCAGACCATCCCTGACGGCACCATTGTCACCAAGGAAGATGTACCTCCCGGCCAGACCGCACCCACCTATTCCGTTAAGTCCTTCAACGGTATATTGAATAAGCGTATCCTGGCCAACGCGGATATCAGCCAGATTCAGGATATCCCCCTTGAAATTTGGCTGGGAGAAGGATTCACCTTAGTTCATAATGGCACGGATTTTTTGGAATGTCAGAATGACGACTGGAACTGGGGCAGCACCCCCCCGACCTGTAATACCACTCCCTCGGCGCATACAATGGCAACCTTAAATTATGATCCAAATGGTGGACCAAACCGCAAAGAAATAATCATTGACAGGTTTGACGGTTCGCAAAACCGTTCCTACACCTATAATTCCGGGACATTTACGGAAACCGACTGGAGCGCCAGCCCGGGAGATACTTCATATACTCCCGCCCTGGACGATGTTGTGCATGTCTGGATCAGCGGCTCCACCTATATCAAATATGAAAGCGGCAGTTCCAGTTGGGTCGAACTGCCCTTGACCGACTTTGATGAGCAAACATGGACGCCCACCTTCGATACCCCTGTACCCTTCACCTTTCCGGATGGCAACGAATATTATGTCAACAACAAGGGGACCAACTTTATCGTCAGCAGATCAGGGGCAACCTACACCGTGAAAATGGAACTGCAGCAGGTCGCCAACCCTAATAACGTTGGAGCTGCAATGCCTTTTGTCGCTGCCGGCACCTATTTTAAGGAGCCCTGGGCCGGTGCAACCGCTTCCACCTTTGAGCTGGACACTTCTGCGGCCAGTCCAACCTATATGCTGCTCGTCTACCGAACGGTTGATCCAAATACTGCTCCCGATAAAACCATCGGAGACCTATTAACCCAAGACATCTGGGGCCTCAGCGCCTATGATGCTTCCGATACCCCGCTTGCCGATCAATATAACTGGGAGTACAAGGATACCGCCAGCGGCGACAATTGGGGCGGGGTGACATACCTCATGAGCGGCTCAACCTATGTGCTGCTTGACAATCCGATTTTCCTTGATCCCCTTATGCTGACTCCGCTGGGGGGAGGATCTTCTATCCAGTTCAGCCTCCAATTCGACGGCTGGATGCATGGCCTGCCTGATATGCACTGGGAACTTGAGAAGAACAATTATGTCATGACCCAGGAACTAGCCGACAAGGTCGTCAACATCCCGACAGGCACCGATGTAACCGATAGCAACACCGGCACCATCTATTATGTAAAACCGCTTGAAATAGGCGTGATCCTGCGCACCGGGACTCCCGCGGCAGGCGAACAGCCGGACCTCTCACCGGCTGACGGTATTGACCTGTCCACTGTACCTTCTGCGGCTACAGTGAATATCGGCGCCAAACCGACTAATGCGCAATTGAAATATGTGGAAGGCAAAGCGGTAAACTGATGTCTCCTGGATAGACTACCTATCTCCCGTACACCAACTCTCCGCTAAATTAAAAGGGGCGCCCGCAAAGCGCCCCTTTTGCTTTTGGTCAAACTGGTCAAATAACCAAAAAGTACTGCTGCGAATTCTCAAATTTTCCCTACGCTATTTTTAATGTCGAAAATTGAACACTTTAGTAAAGTTAAAAATATCTATTAATATCAACATATTGCGAGTTTAAACTGACAACCATTATTTGCGTCTTTGTGCCGTATTTTGAACACTAGATGACAACACTCCCTTTTCTCAAGCCTGCCAATAATGGTCTGATCAATCGTTAATTCCCTAAAACTCTGTAATAATTATATTTTTTAAAAAATAAATAGATTGGCATTCTACTTGCTATATAGATATGCAACTCCTCAATTATAGTAGAACACTGAAGAGTATGATGGGCAATGTAAGTAACTGATTGCTCAAGTTTAACAATTTTCTTCCCCTACACCCCTATCTCTCCCCTCCTATAGCAAAAGGGGCGCTCACCCCGGCGCCCCTTTTGTTTTTCTGAAACATCGCCGTAGTTAATTATCACTAAAACTCAGCTATATTTTTAATCGCGCTTTTGAAATCCTTGCCTTTGTCATTACGAATAAATGTGAGAAATCCTATTGCTCCAGGAGAAGATTTCTCACGTTCGTTCGAAATGATAAACATTTAAATATCAACAGGTTATGCTCCTTATCGTTTAGGTAGGTGAGAAATGATGGTAATCAGATTTCCATAAGTGAAACTGATGAAATTGAAGCTCCCCGCAGCCGCTTGCGCCCGAAGGAAGTACTCTTATAGTTGTTCCAAAAGGAGAAAAAAGAACTGAAAGTCCGGGTACAGGTCAAATAGATCCGTTATATCGTGCTCGTGCTCGTGCTCGTGCTCGTGCTCGAAAAAGAAACATAGTTAATTGTTATGATTATGAATAAAAGAAAGATCGTTTAGGATTACGAGCACGAGAATAGCAAATACGAGTTAGATCCTTACTCCCTGTTTGACCAGTGCTTCCAGGGTGGCATCCAGGAAGGGCTTTTTGCAATCCACTCCGGACATATCACCGTCCCGTTGGAATTTCGCATAGCGGCAGCCGCCAAAACATAACGGCAGATATTCGCATTCCCGGCACTCTTCTTCCTTCTGCCAGTTATCTAAATTATATGTTTCAGAGAAATCCTTGATGCCGTTCCAAATATCACCCACCACAAACTGGTCATGCCCGATCATGGGAGCGCATTTGCAGATTTCACCGTTGTAATTGACGGTGAATCCGTCGTCTATTGCCACCATGCACATTTCAGGGGTGATTTTGGCAACGGTAAAGCCCCGCTTCATGATTTCTCCCTGCAAAAACACCCAGGCATCATAAAGCCAGGGCTCGTTGGGCGAAAGGCAGCCTTCATGAAAATCACCAAGAGAAAACTTGTCATTGGTCTGCATCACCGGATGGAAATTGATCTGGCCGATTTTCTCCTGGGTTATGCCTTCCTTCACAAGCAAGTCAAGAAATAACGGAAAATCTTTGTAATTTTCTTTGGTGTAATTGCCGCTCACGTTTATTTCTATCAACTCGCAGCATGCCTTCAGGTTGGCCAGGATTACCTCAAAACTCGCACTGCCGGACTTGAATGG
>CALZHT010000064.1 GCA_945787445.1 uncultured Desulfobulbaceae bacterium | reverse complement strand
TTCTGTCGGTGGCTGGGCTGCCCTGGCCGGCGCGATCGTGCTTGGTCCGAGGATAGGTAAATACGGTAAAGACGGCAAGGTCAGGGCCATACCCGGTCATAATGTACCCATGGCAGCATTGGGTGTATTCATCTTGTGGCTTGGCTGGTTCGGCTTCAATCCAGGCTCTACCACGGCTGCAACAAAGGATATTGCCATGATTTTTGTCAATACCAATCTTGCCGCAGCTACAGGTGCGGTCCTTGCCATGATCACCGCCTGGATAATGTTTAAAAAGCCGGACGTGGGTATGAGCTTGAACGGCGCCTTGGCCGGATTGGTGGCAATTACCGCCGGGTGTGCAAACGTTACACCTTTAAGTGCCATCATCATTGGCGCTGTTGGCGGCACCTTGGTGGTTGTTTCCGTATTCTTTTTCGATCGGATCCGCGTAGATGATCCGGTGGGCGCCGTATCAGTTCACGGTGTATGTGGTGCCTGGGGAACCTTGGCAGCCGGCCTTTTTAACATGGAAGGCGTAACGGCGAAGATTATCGGCGTACAGCTCTTGGGAATCGGCGCCGCATTCATCTGGGCCTTTGGAGTAGCTTTTATCCTGTTCAAGCTGATTCACGCCACCATCGGCCTGCGGGTTTCCGAAGAAGAGGAAATGGAAGGGGTGGATATCTCCGAACATGGTGCGAACGGCTATGCCGATTTTCAGGTACATAAATAATGTATACCCAACTAAAAATAATCAAACTGTCGAATGAAATTCTACAAGGAGCACATCACAATGGACCTCAGAAGAAAGATGGCAATGGTTACGGCAATTCTTGGCATTACGGCTTGTATGGCCGTCACAACAGTGCAGGCAGAAGAAGAGAAACCTTCGGCAGATGCTTCGATTTCCTTCCTGAGCCAGTATATTTGGCGCGGCTTTGAACTGAGCCAGGACAGCCTGGTGATCCAGCCTTCGATGACCGTAAGCCACAAGGGATTCGGATTCAATCTGTGGGGTAATCTGGATACCGATCAATTCGATTTGGGAACGAACAACTATAATGAAACCGATATTACTATTTCATACGATAATTCCGTTGGCAAGATGGGATATTCAGCCGGATACATTTACTATGGTGTTGATGAAGCCAGCACCCAGGAACTCTACCTCGGCTTCAGCCTTGATACCCTTCTGTCTCCATCCTTAACGATTTACCGTGATATAGCCAATGCCCGATCCTGGTATGCCACCTTAGGAGTGTCTCATTCCATCGAGCTTGCCAAGAAGATGTCACTGGATCTCGGCGCCCAAGTTGCCTATTTGAGCGCCGATGATGCGGACACATATGCTGAAGTCGGTACCGGGAAAAAATACAGCAATCTCCATGACGGCCTGCTTTCCGCTGCCCTCGCCATACCTGTCGGAGAATATATGAGCGTATCGCCTGAGCTGTACTACTCCTTTCCATTAAGCAGCGAGGCGTCTGATCTTCTTGAAGCCTCCAGTGTCAATGGTGATGATGACAGTTTTGTTTACGGCGGCGTCACCGCAAGTTTTACCTTCTAGGCCCCCTCTTCATAGTGACTTCCTTTACACAGCGCTATGGGGCCGATACATCCCACCAGGCTTTGTCACTCGCTGCGGTGCCTGCTCACAGCGCTGCAAGGCTGCTCTGCCGGCTCCTCGCTTGTTCCTCACCTGGATGGGCGTCTCGAACCCATAGCGCCGTGTAAAGAAGCGGGGAGGCCGGTGAAATTCCGGCCTCCCTTTTTTTATTGATGGTTAATTTCTGTGGCGGGATTTGTAATATTTGCGAATCCGGTAAAAAGGGAACGGGTAATATTTTTTTGAGGTGAGGGGCAATGGCACGGAAATTTCTTGTTTTTCAGCATTCCCAATGGGAGGGTTCTGGTAAATATCTCATAGGTGCTGCCACGAAAAAGAAGGTTTTGCTGGAAATAATTCACCTCTGAAGAGGTGATGCGATTCCAAGTCTTTCAGAGTATAATGGGTTGATTGTTCTGGGTGTGGACCCGAATGTGAACGAGGAAGATCAATTTCCGTTTCTGGTGCGAGAGAAAAAAGCTATCCGAAAGGCTCTGCAAGAGGACAAAGCATATCTTGTCATTTGCCAAAAAGAATGAAGAGCAGATGCAAACAAATTTTGAAATATTTTTTGAAAATTTTATCAGCCTGGTACGATAGTTTTGAGCATATCGTCATGGAAAATTAAAAATATTCTCTGTTACTGTACACCATGGATTTTCGAGGAAAAGACAATATATTTCTGTTTCTTGATCAGCATGGTCCCTTTGCCACCAATAACCATCCTCCTGATCAGCCTCCTTATTCAAGGAATACCAAGGAGTGGGTCGGGAAAATAACCGCGTGCTCCATGGAGACCAAATATCGAGTGGTCCGCAACCAGATTTTTGAACTGCTCGATGTCCATTCATTTGCTGAAGTTCAGGAACTGATTACAAACAAAGAAAGACGCCAGGACTTAAATCGTCGGGGTTACCACCTTTTGGGTAACATGTTCGGCATCGACGGCAATGAACGGGAAATAGTGTCGAAGATCAACAATTATTCCCGTACTGCCGATGCGGTCATACGATATCTAAAAACCACGGTGCTGGCTAATTATGCTTCCTATATTGAAATGACCAATGAGATTGATGCCATCAGCAGTCCGGTGGAATTGCTGCTCATAATATTTGATAACCGCTACCATCAGAAAGCACGTTTTGAGGCAAAGAGAAAGCTCATACTCATGTCTTTGGCCGGTTCCATTGACCAGCGGGAAAGGGAAACCGATATTGAAAACAAGTTCGCCCAGTTCCTGGAATTTTTAAATGAGCATGTCTGGAGCCGTGATCTGAAGATCGGTGAGCTTGAAATCGCCTATCTGCTTAGTGAGCATGACCCTGATACCTTTGCCTGCACCAAAGTGAAGTTGGCTGGTGTCCAAGATGTACAGAAAACCAAAAGGAAAAAAGGACAGAAAATCACCCTAATCAAACAGCGGAGATTCCGGGGGAACGGCAGGGAAATTCGTATTTATGTTTCCGTGCGCAAGAAACCGCCGGAGGCCAAGGTCTTGAAGCTTTTGCGCAAGGGCGTTGAAAATCCTGCAGTTGCAGTCGATGATGAGCTTGGTCTCTTGGGGGTGGCGGAGTCAGTTATGGAAGTTAAGGCTTTTCAGAAACATCTCACCAGGAGTGCAAGCAAGGCCGGCTCCCTAATGAGTCTTGAGGAGGTCTCGGACACCTTGGCCGGAGGGAAATATGAAAGCTCGGCCGTTGGCAGTTCCTCCAGCACACCTATGTTTAAGTTTTTTGCCAGGCTGGGTGGCATGCGAGTTGAGTTTATCGTCCATACGTATAAATCATATCTCAACTACATCTATCAGAGGGATGTGTCCCATGACGAGTATGAGGTAAAAAGAGTTTTTGACTCGGGAGTAGCGGAACTCCTTTTCCCCCATAGTATTTATTATTTAAATATGAATGAAATTAAAGAAGCTTTGATCCGCTGGTCACGATATAGAATTGAAGATATGTGGGACAAGGATCACAAATAAGGAGCCGGGCCTGGCCGATATCATTATCTCAGTTAAGGTTAATATCCCCGCCTTTCAGGGGGGCAGCTTTAACTTGTATTTGTTATTTTCGTGCTCGTAATCGATCTTCTTTATATTCATGACCAAACAAGTAATTAGGCTTCCTTTTCGATTACGATTACGAGCACGATACAACCGGGTCTTTTTGATCCGTATCCGGACTTTTATTCCTTTTCGTTCAAAACCCACCGTCTTTAGACGGAGATTGTTGAGTTTCACTCCTGGCAATCCTGACCGAAATCATTCTATCCACATAAATCTTGCCTATATTGTGCAAAGGATTTAAAAGACTATTTCTATGAAAGCAAAAAAAATTTTCTGTATATTGACGTTGGTATTTGGTGTTGCGTTTTTTACTGCTCGAACTATAGCAACTGCGGCAGATAGTGTATATCTGCACCCTGAAGAACACCGCTTGCAGGCTGCGTATGCAAGTGAAGAAACCTTTACATTCCGGATATCGTGGTTGGGTGTTCATGCCGGTGACTTGAAAATGACGGTCACCCCGGATCCGGACGTTGACGATCAATACACCATCAAAGTGAAAGTACAATCATCCCCTTTCTTCTCGGTATTTCATCCAGTGGACGATTATTTCGAAACAATTGTCCAGGGCAGGGCCCGTTTACCGGTGCGATATCTTTTTAAGCAGCATGAAGGAAAGAGACGAAACCAAAAGCTCACCCTCTATGATCAGGAAAATCTTTCGGTTGTTTATCAGAAAAACGGGGATGAGCCCCTTGCTTTTTCCCTCGAAAAGCCTGTACATAATGAATATTCTTCGTTTTTTATATTGAGAGTGTTGCCGCTTACGGTGGATAGTCCCATCATCGTTCCAACATTTGCCGACAAAAAAAGCCATGCCGTGCCGGTGGCATTGCTTAAAAAGAAAAGGATGAAAAGTATTTTCGGTAAAGTACCGGCCATGAAAGTGCAGCCGCAACTAGGTTTCAAAGGATTGTATAGTAAAAAAGGCTATCCGGATATCTGGCTTACCGACGACGATTACCGTGTTCCATTCCTCATCAAAGCAAAGATTCTCATAGGGTCTCTTTCCGCTAAACTTGTTGAATATCAAGGGCCGAGAACTGCACAGCAATAGTTTTTCCAAAATTCCTCTCTGCGATTGTCCTCATTATACGTTGCGTTTGTTCTTACCGTTTTTCCCTTTTCTTGACAGTTTTATGGAAAAACGGTAAGTATTTTCAAGAAGTTATGGTAAAATACAACGTGACAGCCGGACACAAGGTTAGATTTTCAGAAAAGGTGGATCATGGCTGAATCCAATACAAAAGAAAAAGTCTCACCGGAAAGGCAGAAGCAACTCCTGCGGGCCATCCCCAAGGTAGATGAGTTTCTGGCCTGGGTAGGAAGTGTTCCGGAAGTCCCGAAGATTCTGATAAAAAACGCGGTGCGGGAGACCCTTGCGGAGCAACGCCAGGCAATTTTGGCAGGTGGTGTGCTGAATGCAGATAATTTGACCAAAGAGGCCTTGCTGCCAAAGTTCCGGAAAAGGCTGGACCGGAAACTTGCTCCGAACTTCCAATCTTTGATCAATGCTACCGGAGTTGTGGTGCATACCAATCTCGGCAGGTCGCTGTTGCCGCAGGCCGCCATGGATTGGATCGTGCAGGTTGGCTCGCGCTATTCCAATCTGGAGTTTGATCTAAAGACAGGCAGACGTGGCAGCCGCTACAGCCTGGTTGAAGATTTACTCTGTGAACTTACGGGTGCAGAAGCCGCCTTGGTGGTGAATAATAATGCTGCCGCGGTTCTGCTTGTCCTGGAAACTCTTGCCGCCGGCCGCGAGGTTATTGTCTCCAGAGGTCAATTGGTGGAAATAGGAGGATCTTTTCGGATTCCGGATGTAATGGCTAAAAGTGGGGCAAAGCTTGTGGAAGTGGGCGCCACCAACCGTACCCATTTACGGGACTATGAAGCTGCAATAAATGAACAGACCGCCATGTTGCTCAAGGTCCATGCCAGTAATTTTCGAATTATCGGCTTTACCAAAGAGGTGAGTACAGAGGATATGGTAAAGCTTGGCAGCCGTTATGGTTTGTCGGTGATGGAGGACCTTGGCAGCGGTTGCTTTGTTGATCTTTCCAAGTATGGCCTGACTGGTGAGCCTACAGTGGGAGAGGTGATTAAGGCCGGTATTGATGTGGTGACGTTCAGCGGCGACAAGATGCTGGGCGGTCCCCAGGCCGGTATAATTTTGGGAAAAAAGGAAATAGTCGACCGGGTGAAAAAGAATCCAATGAACAGGGCGTTACGGATTGACAAATTCACCCTGGCCGGGCTCGAAGCCATTCTGCGCCTCTATTTTGACGAAGAAACGGCATTGTCATCCATACCCACCCTGGCAATGCTGACCGCGCCTTACGAAACCGTTGAAAAAAGAGCGAAAAAATTGTTGCGCCGCATCAAAAAAGGTCTTGCATCCCATTGTGATGTGCGTCTTGTCCCTGCCGAATCACGAGTCGGCGGCGGCGCCCTTCCTGAACAATCCCTTGCCAGTTGCGCTGTGGCGCTTGCGCCTTCCGATCGTTCCCTGAATAGCCTTGAAAAGGCATTGCGCACAGCAAATCCCCCGGTAATAGGCAGGCTTGAAGATGATCGCATGCTTTTGGACATACGAACAGTGGCTGATGATGAGGTTCCACTGCTTGCCCAGGTTTTATTAGGTGTCTTTGAGGCTGCATGATGACAGGTTCTCCTTTTACGGGAATGATGAGGCAGATCCACCCCGAAGACCTTGAAAGGCTTGGTAATTATTTTGCGCGGGTTGTGAAAAATCATATCTCCTGCGACTTTGTCTCTTTCATTGATCCTTTACGCCAGAATGGATCAAGTGGCTCCGACCAGAATCCCGAAGAACCTACATGGAACAAGGTTGTCTCCCTAGAACAACCCCAAGTGAATCTATCAACGAGAAAGGTGTTTCTTCCCTTTTATAATGGCAAAGAGCTTTTCACGGTTGCAATCATTGAAGGAGTTGATCTGTTGAAGCTTACATCGACTCCTACCCAACTCTCTGAAAAATGGAACCGTATTTCAGAAGAAATGCTGGATTGCAAACAACTGTTTGTGGACCCGGTAAGTGGAGCATTGAACGGCAATCATTTGAGGGATGAGTTGCTAAGGTTGCTCAATGATGCTCAACCGGTTGATCAGAAGCAGGATAAATCCCAAGAAGAAAATATTCCATCCCAGGCCGTTCTTGTTCTGATTGAGCTTTTTCTAGAGGCAAAGGATTGTGAGCAGGCTTACAATAATATATCGAGGGCGGCTTCTTGTTTGGAATCGCTAGTGGACAGGTCAGCCCTGCATCATTTGGGTTCAGGATTGTATGGCCTTATCTGGGAAAGGATCTCATTAGAGGAACTCAATAAATTGGGTGATGCTGTTCTTCATTGGCTCAAGCGAGAAAATTATCCCAAAGTTCACATTGGCTTCGCGCCATTCAAACTTGGTGGAGGTGGAGGAGAGGAGACGGTTGAACACTATCTGGGACTGGCCTGGGAAGCATTGCGGATTGCAAGGCGACGAGGTCCTTTAGCACATTGTTCTTCAGTCACCCTTGTAAACCGGGACCACCATCCTTTCAAGCAATTGCCGGCTGAACTCCTGGATTCTTTACAGAAAATTTGGCGCGGTAAAAAACGTTTCGCAATTATCCTCCTCCAACAGGATCAGGAAACACCCGGGAAACATTTTTCGCGCCGGGTATGTTCGCTCATTGAAAAAGAACATCCCATCCTTTCCATTAATGCGCGGGAATCATATGTTTTTCTGGATGGTGCTGAAAAAGAGGATGCATTACATTGGGCACGAAATTTTACAAAGAAGCTTAAAAAGGGCATGGAGGTAACCTTTTCCATAGGTATTGGGCTCTATCCCTGCAAGGGTTTCAACAAATCAGATATTCCGATGAATTGTCGTAAAGCCCTCTTGCACACCAAATTTTTCGGCCCTAATACCATGACGGTCTTTGATTCAGTGAGTCTCAATATCAGCGGCGATATTTACTATAATGAAGGGGATCTGCCCCGGGCTTTGAAGGAATATCGCAAAGGCCTCAAGCTTAACAACAACAATGTCAATCTGCTGAATAGCATGGGTGTGACCTGCGCGCAGATGAATCAATTCCGCAAGGCTATTTCCTATTTTGAAAAGGCTATTGCGATTGATTCCGCCAATTTTATGGCACATTTTAATCTTGGTTTTGTCTTACTAACATTGGGTGAACAAAATAAAGCCATAAAAAATTTCGAGAACGCTCTGGAAAGTGACGATAAGAATATCGACCTTATCGTGCAGCTTGGCAAGCTTTACTGCCAGGCCGGAAGGTATCAGGAGGCCGCCGCGATCCTGGAAAAAGGTGACGTTCTTGCTGATAAGGAGGACCGTGATGTTGGCCACGGTGGACTGCATCGTCTGTTGGGAGAAGCATACAAAGGTATGGGCCGCAATCGCAAAGCAATGACCCGCTTACAGAAAGCCATCAGTTGTAATCCCCAGGATGCAGCAGCTCTCAGCCATCTCGGTGAGCTGTATGAGCTTGAAAAACAGGGTGGGGGCATTGCTCTCGCCTTGTGCCTACAGGCGGTTGAGTTGGACGATTCACAATGGGAATATTGGCACCGCCTTGGCAGGGTGCAGTATGAGCAGGACGATTTCGGAGAAGCTCTTCATTCATTGCAGCGGAGCCTGAAACTGAACCGGAAAAATCCCAAATCGCTGGCTCTCCTTGCCCTTGTGTATCAGGGGCTGGGCAAAAACAGCATGGCCGAGAAGATGATTGAAAGGTCTCGTCGCCTTGCGCCATCGTCTGCAAAGGGACAAAGCCCCATGCCGGAAATAGCAATGACGGGTACGTAGCATATTAACGTGAATCTCGGTGAATAATTTAAGGAGATACTGAATGAAAATGACGTTTCCTGCAAACGGGTCCTTTGATGAAAGACAACAATATTCACTTGATAATTTCAAGGCAGGTGACTCCTGGCGGTTGTTCCGTATCATGTCGGAGTTTGTCGACGGTTTTGATACCTTGTCGAGCATTCCACGTCCGGCAGTTTCCATCTTTGGCTCGGCAAGAACAACTTCGGAAGATCATTTTTATAAACTGGCGGTGCGGATAGCCGAAGATCTGGCCCTGGCCGGCTACGCCATCATAACCGGAGGTGGTCCAGGGATAATGCAGGCTGCCAACAAGGGCGCCTCGGCAAAAAACGGCATATCCATCGGACTCAATATAAATCTTCCTTATGAGCAGGAACCTAACCCGTATGCCAACCTGCCTTTAGACTTCAAGTATTTTTTCGTCCGTAAGGTAATGTTCATCAAATACGCCATGGCCTTCATCTGTATGCCTGGTGGATTTGGCACCTTAGACGAATTGTTTGAAGCATTGACCTTGATGCAGACCAAGCGCATTAAGGGTTTTCCCATTATTCTTGTCGGCCGCGATTTCTGGGGCGGACTTGTGGAGTGGATAAAGAAAACCATGCTTGATCAAGGAAATATCGATGATGATGACATGCTTATTTTCTCCATCATGGATGAACCGGAAGAAATCATAACCTATATAAAAAAGACCGTAGTGTTGTAGTTTGTTTCCGGATGGAAACAATGTGTTCCAGCATCCATAAAGTCTGCGACTTTTCGGATGGGAACTAACTTGCATTCTCCTTGAAATCTAACTATTGTTAATAAAAGGAAAAAATCAGAACTGTATAAAATCAGTTACAACCCGGACCCAAAAGAATACGTATTTTCTTGGCACCTTTACGAAAGATTGAACAATTTTTGGCAGCAGACATGGTCATGGCCAATGGCTTCCGGGTCATGGTGACTCTGACGCTCTTCTGCTTTGCCGCCTATCTGCTGGCTGAGTTTACGTGGAAACTACTGGATGGACCAGCAGGCAGGCCATTGTCCCAAACATCTGTATTCAGGGAAACTCCTGACGCAGCGCAGCGGTCCAGTGGTCCGGAAATCGTTCCCAGTGTTCTTACTTTGTTTGGCAGTGCCACACGCCAGGAAATTATTCCGGATCAGGACACTTCGGAGGATATTCCGGAAACAACGCTCAATCTGATCTTGAAAGGTATAATAAACGCCAGGCCAAAGCAGAGAGCCCTTGCGATCATCAGTAAAAAGGATAAGAAAGCGGAAGAGGAGATTTATGCGGTCGGCGATGAAATTCCAGGTGGAGCCCTGGTCAGAGAAATATTTGTTGACCGGGTCATTCTCTTAAGGAGCGGCAAGCTTGAGACGTTGTTGATTGAAGAAAGTGAAAAACAGGCAACCGCTTCCGTGTCTTATGGTTCCAGGGAGACCAATATCGTCAGCCGTGGTGATGGCGTGCATTGGCGGATTGAAAAGTCTTATCTGAACAGTCAGTTATCCAATCTTGCCGTGCTTGCCAGAGAAATAGGTATTGATGTGTATAAACAGAACAATGTCCAGAAGGGATACCGTTTGGTTTCATCGCGCGGCAGTAAGATCCTGAACAGTCTGGGGCTCAATCCGGGTGATGTGCTTGAGGAAGTGAACGGCATACAACTCCGTAACGCCTCCCAGGGGCTGATGGCTTATCAGAAGTTGAAAAATGCCTCTGAAGTAAAACTGGTGGTGAACCGGAATGGCGTTAGAAAGACCATGATATATTCAATTAATTGACCAAGTCTTGATCGAGTTATTTACGCTCTGTGTTAATGGCAATGAAAAAGTATCTCCGCGAAGAGGGTAGATGACAAAATTACCAACAAGATGGGACTCCAGACATTGACAATAAAATTTCTAGTAGATGTTGTGAACTGATGGCTGTAAAGATCAAGCGCTCTATTTGGCTGCTATTCCTCTGCCTTGTGTTGGTTTTTCACGCGGCAAGCATATATGCTCAGGAGGAAATTTCCGAGGGAGAAGCCACTTTCAACTTCGTTGACGTGGATATCCGCTCAGTTATCAAGAGCGTCGCTAAAATAACCGGAAAAAACTTTATTATCAATCCCACTATCAAGGGAAAGGTAACGATTATTTCCTCCATGCCTGTGGATGATGAGGAAGTGTACGGATTGTTCCTTTCCGTACTTCAGGTACATGATCTTGCCGCTTTGGAGACAGGTAAGGTAGTGAAAATTGTACCTCTTGACCGCGCCAAACAGGCTTTGAATGCTATAGAAACCGGGGACAAACTCCGACGCCCTGAAGACCGACAGGTTACTAGTATTATCAGACTTGAGCATGTTCCGGCTGATAGGGTGGTGGCCATCCTGCGGCCTATGGTGCCGGCAAAAAGCTACCTTGCCGCTCATCCCGACAGCAATATCCTTATTATTTCCGACCGGGCCGGTAATGTGAACCGCATGATGCGCATGGTCCAAAAGATTGACCAAATTACCGTTGGTGAAATCGAAGTGATACAATTGAATTACGGAGATGCCAGAGATATTGTTGCCGTAATTGAAGGCCTGGAAACCAAAGCGGCAAAGGGACAGGCAAGAAGTAAATTGCGATTGATTGCCGATGACCGGACCAACAGTATCCTGCTGAGCGGCACTGAACAATACCGGCAGCGGGCCAGAACGTTGATTGCCCACCTAGATTCACCCATCGAAGCGGAAGGAAGCACCCAGGTTGTTTTCCTGCGATTTGCCAATGCCAAGGATCTGGTGCCGATTTTAAGCGGCGTGGATGTGGCGGAAAAAAGCACTGTTGGCAAAGGAGCTGCCGCGGCCGCTGCGCAAAGACAACGGAACAAGGGTGTCGTGATCCAGGCCGATGAGGCCACCAATGCCCTGATCATCACAGCGCCGCCGGCCACCATGAAGTCTCTCCATGCCGTGATCCGCAAGCTTGATATCCGGCGGGTGCAGGTGCTGATCGAGGCGGTTATCGCCGAAGTTACAACAGACAAGGGTGCTCAACTTGGTATCCAGTGGCGCTCAACGGACAGTATTTCGGCAACAAGTAATGGCGTCATAGGCGGGACCAATTTTTCTGGTTCCAATCAGGTGGGAATCAACAGCATTAATGAGGCTACTATCGGTCAAATTGGCTTGGTCAATGGTTTCAACTTGGGCTATTTCCGTGGCACAACCGAGATATTTGGTACTGAATTTCTCAATCTTGCCGCTTTGATTAGTGCCGTGGCCTCAGATACCGACACCAATATCCTATCGACACCAACCCTTGTAACCCTGGATAACGAAGAGGCCGAAATCATCGTGGGTCAGAATGTCCCTTTTGCCACCGGCAGTTTTACCACTACTGCCAGCACCACTCCTGATAATCCTTTCACCACCTTTGAAAGGCAGGATGTGGGCTTGAAACTCCAGGTCAAGCCGCAGATCAATGAAGGTGATACGATCCGGCTCGATATTACCCAGGAAGTATCTGATCTGACCACCCAAGCAATTGGTGGTCAACCAATAACCAATACCCGGTCAATAAAGACGGTTGTCATGGTTGATGACGGCAAGATCCTTGTCCTGGGTGGACTAATCGACGACTCAGTTGAGGAAGTTGTCACAAAAGTCCCGCTGCTGGGAGATATTCCGTTTCTTGGCGCTCTTTTTCGTTTCACTTCCACCAACCATGAAAAACAAAATCTCATGGTCTTTCTGCGCCCGGTAATCCTAAAAGATGAGAACACCAGTTCCAAGATCACCTTTGACAAATATGATTACATGCGGCGTCTGCAGCAGAACTACAATGAAGACGGCATCAACCTGATGCCCAATGCCGTTGCCCCGGAGCTTCCAGGTTTTGAGGAATATCCAAACCTCAATGAAAATAATAATGGTGGGAATACAATTCCTGGAACAACCGAAGACAATTCCTCGTCTTTAAAAAATGAACCAACAACAATTTATGACATTGATGTGGAAAAAACATCAGCGGAAACGCGGGTGCATGTGATGGCTGACGGCCCGTTGGATAATTACCGAAACAGTATTTTGGCAAAAACAAACAGCCTGCCGGACCGCCTCTATGTGGATTTTCCACATGCCAGAATTGATCTTCCGGATTCGCGATTTGAAGTGAATACTACTCTTGCCCGCATAAGGATGGCCCAAAGGGAAAACGGCGGCCGCATAGTTTTTGACTCCGGAATCGACGAACTCTTTGACTACAAGCTGTATCCGGAATCCAACGGGCTTACGATAATAATCCCTGAAAAGGAAAGCTCGGAACTCAATGACAACAAATGAAGTGATACCCGGTGGTCTTGCTGAATCTGCAAAGCGACTGCCTTTTTCTTTTGCCAAGCGCCATGGTATTGTTCTAACCGGCATTGAAAAAGGTAAAGCGCTGGTTACGTGCCATGAAGGCTATAATGCTTCCTCCCTCATAGAACTGCGGCGTTTTGTCGGCATGCCCCTTGATCTTAACCAGGTGCCAAGAGAGAGCTTTGAAGCTCTTCTGCAGCAAGTCTATGAAACAAATTCCAGCGAAGCCATGCAGATTGCCGGAGACCTTGAGGATGATTTGGACCTGCAGAGCATCGCCCTGCAAATGCCGGAACCTGAGGACCTGCTGGAAAGTGAAGATGATGCTCCGATTATCCGTTTGATCAATGGTCTGCTTACCGAAGCGGTAAAGGGAAATGCATCGGATATCCATATTGAGCCTTTTGAAAACCGGCTACGGGTCAGGTTCCGCATTGACGGCGTTTTACGGGAGATACTCCATCCCGCCAAAGTACTTGCTCCTCTCATTGTCTCGCGCATTAAAGTTATGGCCAGGCTTGATATCGCAGAAAAGAGGCTGCCGCAGGATGGCCGTATCTCGTTGCGAATCGCGGGCCGGCCGGTTGATGTCAGGGTTTCCACCATTCCCTCCGGTTATGGGGAACGGGTTGTTTTGCGGCTCCTTGACAAGCAGGCCGGCCGTCTGGACCTGGAGCAGCTTGGTATGGCCCCGGAGACACAATCAACGACCGACCACCTGATCCACAGGCCCAACGGTATTCTCCTGGTTACCGGACCGACCGGCAGTGGTAAAACCACCACCCTCTATGCGGCATTGACCCGGTTAAACGATAAAAGCCGCAACATCATGACGGTTGAGGACCCCATTGAATATTATCTGGACGGCATCGGCCAGACCCAGGTGAATATCAAGGTGGATATGACCTTTGCCCGGGGATTGCGGGCCATACTGCGTCAGGACCCGGATGTGGTGATGATCGGTGAGATCCGTGATCTGGAAACCGCTGAAATAGCTGTTCAGGCAAGCCTCACCGGCCACTTGGTCCTCTCGACCCTGCATACCAATACAGCAGTTGGTGCGGTTACCAGATTGAGGGATATGGGAGTCGAGCCGTTCTTGCTCTCCTCAACCTTGATCGGCGTGTTGGCCCAGCGCTTGGTGCGTCTGCTCTGTAAGCACTGCAGAAAAAAACACCCTATCAATGACAATGATTTCAAAGCGCTGTGCGTCAATGGTTCGTGCCCATCGGAAGTCTATGCAGCCGAAGGCTGCGAGGAATGCAATCTCTCGGGTTACAGTGGTCGTACCGGCATTTATGAGTTGGCAGTGGTGAATGATAATATGCGGACCATGATCCATGCCGGCGCCGGAGAACATGAGCTGGAAGCTTATGCCCGCACCAAGACCTCCAGTATCAGGCAAGACGGTCTCCGTCGCATTCTGACCGGTGATACCACCATTGAAGAGGTGCTCCGCGTCACTAGTGAAGACATAAACGGCCAAAACGGTTTTTAAACCATGGGTGCTTTTGAGTACACCGCACTGGACGCTTCCGGGCGTTTACAAAAAGGGGTGCTTGAGGGAGATACTCCTCGACAAGTCCGGCAAATGCTCAGGGAGAAAGGACTTTCCCCTGTTGCGGTTGAAGGTGTTGCTGCACGTGAATCAAAGGGAAGCGGCCGCGCTTTTTTCAGACGTAAAATCAGTGCCACTGATCTTGCTTTGGTAACCAGACAGCTCGCCACGCTGATCAGAGCCGGGACTGTTCTGGAAGAGGCCCTGAAGGCAGTTGCGGAGCAAAGCGAAAAAGCGCGGATCAAAAGCATTATGATGGCCGTGCGTTCCAAGGTCCTGGAAGGCCATAGCATGGCCGTCGCCTTGGCTGAGTTTCCAAGTATTTTCCCGGAACTCTACCAATCTACCGTAGATGCAGGCGAACAGGCGGGGCATCTGGATGTGGTTTTTGAAAGGCTGGCCGATTACACGGAATTCAGGCAGCAACTCCGCCAAAAAATGATGCTGGCGCTCCTGTATCCTGTCTTGTTAACCGTTGTGGCGCTGCTGGTTGTTGCAGCATTGCTGACCTATGTGGTTCCCCAGGTGGTCACTGTTTTTGAAAACATTGGTCAGGAATTACCGGTTCTCACCAGATGGCTGATCGCCATAAGCACATTTTTTCGGCAGAACGGTGTTTATTTGTTGCTATTTTTCATCGTTGTCGGCGTTGGCGGCAGAATTGTACTCAGCCGTCCTGCTATGCGGTACCGGTTCCATAAATTCCTGCTGCGGGTGCCCTTGATCTCGAAATTCGCACGTACCGTCAATGCGGCCCGTTTTGCCCGTTCCTTCAGTATTTTAACGGCCAGCGGCGTTTCGGTCATTGAAGGCATGCGTCTTTCGGCGCAGGTCATAGCTAACCTGGCGATGCGGCGTGCGGTGGAAAAAGCGGCAGGGAGAGTGCGAGAAGGAGAAACCATCCACAAAACCATTGCGAAAAGCGGTTATTTCCCTCCCATGACCGTGTACCTGATCGCCAGCGGCGAGGCCAGCGCAAACCTGGAAGAGATGCTGGAGCGGGCCGCTTCAACTCAGGAAAGGGAAATTGAGACGCTTATTGCTGCCTCAATGGGTATTTTTGAGCCCTTTCTTATTCTGATGATGGGCGGTATTGTGTTGGTCATCGTGCTGGCCATCCTGCTGCCTGTTTTTGATTTAAACCAGCTGGTCAAGTAATGGTCAATTTCAAGCAAAAGCAAGGTTTTACACTTCTTGAGATCCTCGTTGCCTTGGCGGTTATGGGACTTGTGGTTGTAGTGCTTGCCAAGAACAGCAGCACCACTGTTGCCAATGCCGGATATCTTAAGGAAAAGACCCTCGCGCACTGGGTGGCCATGAACAAGGCAGCTGAGCTGCATCTGTCGAGAACATGGCTTGCTCTGGGCGAAAAGAGCGGGGAAGAAGTAATGGCCGGTCGCCAGTGGCAGTGGAAAATAACGGTGCATGAAACGCCGGACCCGGAAGTGCGACGGGCCGTGATTGATGTTACTGGCGGGGAGGTTTGGGGCAGCCCTCTCACATCTCTTTCTGTGTTTGTCGGCCGCCCGTAAAATAAATGAATGCAAAAGGTTTTACACTGCTTGAGTTGCTGGTCGCCCTCTCCATATTTGCAGTGCTGTCCCTAATGGCCTATAACGGCCTGCGGTCCATGGTTGAAACAAAGACCATTGTGCAGGAAGAGGCGGAAAGGCTTGCAGAGTTTCAGACCGCCTTGACCATGATGGCAAGGGATATTGAACAGGCGGTTGAAAGAGGTATCCGTGACGAGTTTGGCGAGGGGCAGCCAGCCATGTCCTGGAGGCCGGGCATGGATTCCGGCCTGGAATTTACCCGTACCGGATGGCGTAATCCTGCCGGCAGAATGCGCAGCAATCTGCAACGCTTGGCATATCGCCTAGATGAAGAAAGATTAGTCCGCGACAGTTGGTCACCGCTGGACCGGACATATGGGATTGAACCTTTTACCAAAACGGTTTTGACCGGGGTAACGGATTTCAAAATATTGTTTCTTAATCAGGACGACGAGTGGCTGGAGCAATGGCCCAGCGACGATGAATTGCAGCAACAGGTCCAGAATGTGCAACAACCCCAACCCCGCCCGACCTATTCAGGCCGGATTTTAAAGCTGCCGCGGGCAGTGAGTGTTGCCTTGGAAACCGTGGATCTGGGAAGGATTTATCGGGTTTTCATTGTGAGCGGTTAACTGATTCGCATACTAATGAAGAAAGAGACCTGGAAAATACCTCGACGGCAAACAAAGTTCTTACGAACAGGACAGAGGGGCATGGCCCTTATAACGGTCCTTTTGGTGTCGGGCCTTGTTTCCATCATGTCGGTGTCCATGATTTCCAGGCAGCAGATCGAGATACGGCGCACCGCCAATGTGATTGACGGTGATCAAAGCCTTATTCTGGCCCGCGGCGTGGAAGCCTGGGGCCGGCGCGTCCTGGCGAGCGATGAAGATAAGCAGAGCGACCATCTGGCGGAAGCATGGGCAGTGGGATTGCCTCCGACAGAGGTGGAAGGCGGCATGGTGGCCGGTTTTGTTGAGGACATGCAGGGCCGCTTTAATCTGAATAACTTGATCACAACTAACCAAGATTTACTAGAATACAGCAAGGCCCAGTTCCGGCAGTTGCTTGATTATTGCGACATTGACATTGAAGTAACGGAAAAACTTATTGATTGGCTGGACTCAGACAGTCAGCCATTACCATTCGGAGCGGAAGATCCTTTTTATGAGAGCCTCGAAACGCCATACCGCACCGCAAACCATAGAATGACAAGCCCAAGTGAATTACTGCTGGTGGCAGGACTGGATGCCAAAGGATACCAATGCCTCGCTTCTAATATATGTGCGCTGGAGCCTGGTACGAAAATTAACGTGAATACAGCTCCTGTCGCGGTAATTGCGGCATTGTCCGATGATATCACGATTCAGGACGCTGAAGGGCATGTGGAGGCGAGGCCGATAAATGGATATGATGATGTGGATGAGTTTCTTGCCGAGTTCGTCGGAATTGATTGGAGCGACAAGAGGGAACATCTCGCCGTCGCAAGCAATTTTTTTCTGGGGACAGCCGAGGCTAAGGTGGGCAAAGGGGAGATAATATTCCACAGCCTCTTCAAACGCAGTAGTCAAAATGTTGAAGTAGTATACCGAAGTATTGGGGCGTATTGAATAATGCCGATTAAAATGCCGATTAAGGAAATTTATATACGACTGGGGCCGGCCGCCCCTGAACAGGTGACCTGGACGGAAATTACCGACAGAGGGGAGGCGATTGTTCTGGACGGCA
>CALZHT010000063.1 GCA_945787445.1 uncultured Desulfobulbaceae bacterium | reverse complement strand
TCCTGGTCCGGGAAAGAAGGGCATATACCCGAAAGGCTTAGTGCTGGCCGCGGATATAACCTCCCAAATATCTATCCCCATTCTGTGACACAACACTTTAAGTTCATTTACAAGTGCAATATTAACGCTTCTGAAGATATTTTCGAGAAGCTTAGTCATCTCCGCGGCCTGGGTTGAAGAAACACTGATCACCTTTTCCAAAGAAAGTTCGTAAAGCTCTGCTGCTAGCTTGGTTGAAACCGGATCAACTCCTCCTACTACTTTAGGAATAGAAGCTGTGGAGAATTTGGGATTGCCGGGATCTTCCCGTTCAGGAGAATAAGCCAAAGCAAAGTCTTTTCCTGCCGAAAGGCCACCCTTTTCCAAAATTGGCTGCATGACTTCAACCGTTGTGCCGGGGTATGTGGTGCTTTCAAGGATAATAAGTTGTCCTGAGCGCAAACTTTTTGCAATGGCGAGACATGTGGCCTCAATATATTGCATGTCAGGTTCACGGTTTTTTGTAAGAGGAGTAGGTACGCATATTAGGAGTGCATCAGGTTCATCAAGTCTTTGAAAATCCGAAGTTGCACAGAATTGATCATTGTTTAGAAAACCACTGAGTTCGTCTGATGGAATATGTTTAATATAACTTTCGCCGTTCCCCAGCTTTTCAATTTTGCCAGGATCAAGATCAAAGCCAAGAACTTTTATCCCTTTCCTCAAAAAGGTAAGGCTTAATGGAAGCCCGACATAGCCAAGCCCTATAATTCCGACGAGCACTGTTTTATTTGTAATCTTTTCTTCAAGCACTTTAAGTGATTCTGTAACCATTTGACACCCCTTATTTAATGAATATTACGTAAATGCCATTGCAATGTTTTACGAATGCCTTCGGAAAGAGTTGTAGAAGATGAAAAACCCAAAACCTTTATGGCTTTTTCCACATTAAGGCAACTTCTTGTTAAGTCTCCAGGCCGGGCAGGACCGTTTTGAACAGTGCCCAAAGCTTCATCGGTTTCCGGTTTTGCTTCTTTTATCGAAGCATAAATTTCAGTAAACAGCTCTGATGTATGCGTTGCAATCCCGGTTCCGATATTTACCGCTTCGCAGCTGCCCTTCTCTAAAGCAAGCAAGTTGGCCTGCACAACATCACCTACATAACAATAATCACGAGTCATTCCTCTTGGTTCTTCTGGATATTGATACACTGTGCAGGTTTTCCCGGAAAGTATTCTATCCATAAAAAGTGACACAACACCTGCTTCACCATGAGGTATCTGTCTTGGGCCGTAGATGTTTGCATATCGCAGGACTGTATAATCCAACCCATATTGGTGGTTATAGAATGCCAAATACTGTTCGGAAACCGATTTTGTTATAGCATACGGAGACAATGGCATGGCAGGTGAATTTTCAGAGGCAGGATACTCTTCCGCTTCACCATAAATTGCCCCTCCGGATGAGATAAAAATCACTTTTTTAACTTTAGTATTTCGTGCTTCTTCTAGTAAGTTAATAAATCCCAGGACATTGACATCAGCATCAAAGGATGGTTCCTCAACCGATGCCGGCACGGACATCTGGGCGGCATGATGGTTTATCACATCAAAGTGTTCCTTCCCAAAAACCTTTGCCATCTCAGGGGAGCGGACATCCATCAAATAAAAACGGGCCTGCGGGTTAATATTTTCCCACTTGCCTGTAAATAAGTTGTCAATGACAACAACATCATGCCCCGCTTCAATATAGGCATCAACAACATTTGAGCCAATGAATCCGGCCCCACCAGTAACAAGAATTTTCATAATAGCTTTCCTTTGTTATTCACCAAAGAGTGCACAGAGTAGACGGAGAATATTTTTAAAAAAAGCATTTTAACTTAAAAACTAATTTACTAGCCTGTGTATGCCTTTTTTAAGCTCTTCTTATGTTGAAATTTATTAACAAACCTACTTTGCAGCCGGAAATTTTGAGGTAAGTTAAAAGTTGAGCTGAATGAATAGGCAGTATCTTCTCAACAGCTTTCGTTTCAACGCTAATTTTCATGCTACTAAAAGATCGAGACGATAACCACAATCTCACTTAACGTCTCGTTAGCAAACAGGTAACTCCTTCTGCCTTTCAACTTCCAAACCACTCTCTATCAAATCATAAGCCAAACATGATTCATATGCTGACTCTAATAGACCAGGCCCCAATGAACGATGGGCACTAATAGCAGCCCCAATAATTATTTCTGTTAGTATGGTTAATATTTCTATAACCACACTCCCTCAATGCTTTCTTGTGTGCTCGATGGTAATCAATCAAATATATGAACCAACTGCTTCAGTTAAGCCTGCTCGCAGCTTATCCCTTTGTCCAGTTAACAAATTTGCACTTGCACGTTGAATCTGCGGTTTAAGAATAAAATCCTCGGTGAACTCTGTGTGTCAGTGGTTTAAAATCATTCAACCGTCACACTTTTGGCCAGATTTCTGGGTTGATCAACATCGCAACCACGTTTATTGGCAATCTGGTAAGCCAAAAGCTGCAAAGGAATGGAGTACAGTAGTGGATTCAACTCTTCATTGATCTTGGGAAGGTAAAGGACATGGTCCGTGATACGTTTTAAGGTTTTATTACCCTTTTCACCGACTAGTATTAATCTGCCATGACGAGCCTTGACTTCTTCAACATTTGAAATCACCTTTTCAAAGACTCCATCCTTAGGGGCCAATGCCAACACAGGCATATCCCGATCTATAAGAGCTATCGGGCCATGCTTCATTTCGCCCGCAGCATAGCCCTCGGCATGAATATAGGATATTTCCTTGAGCTTCAAAGCGCCTTCCAACGCAATTGGAAAATTGCAGCCTCGCCCAAGATAAAGGAAATCGCGGCTCCCCTGAAACTCTTCGGCAATGGGTTCGATATCTTGTTGAAATCGAGGCAAATTTTCTTCAAGCATATGCGGCAAAGCAACAATAGAATGGCATAATTTAGTACTATCCTTCTTACTGAGAGTTTGCCTAGCTTGCGCGATATACAACGTCAAAAGTAGCAATGCCGTAAGTTGACTTGTAAAAGCCTTGGTGGAAGCTACACCAATCTCAGGTCCGGCATGTGTATAAATAGTGCCGTCTGATTCGCGGGTTATGGTGCTTCCCAAAACATTGCATATTGAGATGACCCTCGATCCCATTTTTTTTGCAAGACGCAATCCTGCCAGAGTATCCGCGGTTTCGCCGGACTGCGAAATGGGCACAACCATCACGCTTTTGTCAAGCAGAAGATGCCTGTATCGAAACTCGGAAGCGATATCGACCTCGACCGGTATGGCCGTCATTTTTTCCAGCCAGTACTTTGCTACCAGGGCGGCATGCCAGGATGTTCCACATGCGACAAGGCTTATTCTATGGAGAGCTTTAAGCTCTTTGTTGCTTAGACCAACTTCAGGAAGAAAGATCTCCCCGGTTTCAGGATCCAACCTGCCGCGAAAGGTATTAAGTATTGCCTGGGGCTGCTCAAAAATCTCTTTGAGCATAAAATGCTTAAAACCTGCTTTTTCTGCCATACCGGCATTCCACTCGATGACCTGGACATCCTTTTTCAAAGACCGGCCGCTTCTCAATCCAATCACTTTGATGTCATCTGTTTTAAGGACGGCGAGTTCCTGGTCATCAAGGAAGATCATTTGACGGGTATAGGGTAGAAGGGCAGGAATATCAGAAGCCATGAAACACCCACCGGATTCGCGAATACCAAGAACCAAGGGACTTTGGTTTCGAGCAGCAACCAACATATCAGGCTGACCTGTCCATAAAACGCCGAGAGCATAGGAACCTTCAACTTTTTTCAATGCCTTCCTTATTGCAGCAACAAGATCACCCTTAAGATATTCTTCAATAAGATGGGCAAGGACTTCTGTATCTGTTTCCGAAGTGAACGAATGACCCTTAGATTGTAATTCATCCCGCAATGAATGGTAATTTTCGATTATGCCATTATGGACGACAACAAGGTTCCCTGTACAATCACTGTGAGGATGAGCATTACGCTCAGAAGGTGGGCCATGGGTTGCCCAACGGGTATGACCAAGGCCGACATGACAGTTTGCATCCCTTACTTCCTCCATCGTTTCGTCAAGATTATGAAGTTTGCCTTCGCAGCGGTATTTTTCCAGCTTGCCTTCGCGCAAGAACACAATACCGGCAGAATCATACCCTCTATATTCAAGCCTTTTAAGTCCTCCCAGTATAATTGGCACAACTCTCCGTTTGCCAATATATCCGACTATACCGCACATAATGATTGCCTCTTATTTTAAAATCCGAAAGATGGAGAAACTACCCTGCCCCTTTTTGAAAAAGTACCGTTTTTACGGTTTAAAAAATAATCCATAAATCCATCCGAATAGTCATGTTTTTGATGTAATAAAGGTCATATTCCAACTTAGGAGGGCGTCCTCCTCTGAAGCGCCGTATGGATATTTAACCTGCGTCCAGCCTGTAATCCCTGGTTTTACATTATGTCGTAATGAATAATATGGAATTATTTCCTTAAGATCTTTGACAAATACCGGGCGTTCCGGGCGAGGCCCCACAAAACTCATGTCACCCTTCAGTACTGTCCACATCTGTGGTAATTCATCAATCCGGGCTTTCCGAATAAATTTATCGAAGTGTGTGGTTCTATCATCCTCCCTACTTGCCCAGGCCGGTTCGTCCTTTTCAGCACCTTGCCGCATGGACCGAAATTTTACCAGATTAAACGTTTTACCCTTTTCGCCAACTCTTTCCTGGACTTATAAAATCGGCCCAGGGGATTCAAGTTTGCTGAGTACTGAAGTTATAATAATGATTGGTAAAGCAACGATCAAACCGACAGAAGAAACAATAATATCGATGAGTCGCTTAATAGACCACGAAAAACGGCCCTTTTTGAATCCCTCGGAAAATATTATCATAGTAAAGGCAAATTTGGAAAATGGCTGTCACAAGAACAGCGCGCAAAACATGAAGTGAGAAATCTGAATAAGACCCTGCTTTGCCTGTAAAAACTAGCGAAACCAAGCAAACGGACAAGAAGATGAGCAGACCCTCTCCTAGAAAAAAAATTACATTTCTTGGCGGGTAATATTTATTAAAAATATACGGCATTAGTAATATTTTTAGGAATTATCTTTCTCACTCTGCACATCTACTTGGTATTAGATTTATTAGAATTCACTACTGTCTTAAGTCGCTTGAGAATTAAAGCAATTGCATGAATTCCGGATACAAAATATTTTATTTGTTCTCTTTACCAAAATATCCATACTTCTCATAATGAGAATAATAATAACCACTGATTTTGTTTTCAAAATCACTTTTTTCAAAAGCGTTGAAAACTATACCGACTATTTTATCTTTTCCCAGTGACTCCATGGTCTCTTTGACAGCATATCGAGCAGCAACCCCCCATCTCACCACAAGCACAACCGCATCAACAAGCTTGGCTAAAATCGCCGTTTCAGCAGCTGCATGAAACGGCGGCGCGTCAATTAAAATGAATCGATCCGGATAACGGCTAACAACCTCATTGACTAGCGAGGACATTTTTTCCGAAGCGATAAGTTCAGATGGATTGATAGGTGGAAGGCCACTAGGTATAATTGATAGTTTTTCTAAGCTGGTTTTTTTGATGAGGCTTGAAAGAATGGATTTATCATATAAGAAATTAACAAGGCCACGGTCATTTTTCAAACCAAAAAGCTTGGCTATAGTTGGCCTGCGCAAATCACCATCCACTATCAAAGCATGTTGCTCCACTCCTTGAGCAATTGTGATCCCAAGATTGGCACAGACAAAACTTTTTCCTTCATTGGGAGCAGCGCTTGTTATCAGGATGCTTTTGGGGGGTGAACCATGAGGGGGGTGAAGGATTTTCGTACGCAAACGCCTGAAATTTTCCGCCATCGGCGATGATGGTTCATTGACTGCTATCAGTTTTTCATTCCAGTCTTGAATTCTTATATCATCTGAGGCTAAGTTATCGAACAGTGCTCTCTCCGAAACGCCAACTGCTTCCCCCTTTCTTGATGTCTTTTGACGGACATCACCGGGTAAGACGCCATCACGTCTGGTACTTTCTTTATTTTGTAAAGCATGCTCCAAAGCCTTCAAAACTTTTCCCAAAATAATACTCCTCTTTTATCCCCGAGATGTTACTGTCAAAGTGAAAAATTGATGGCCCCGCAAAAAGTCAGGAAAGCGGTTAACGTGCCATGTAATTTCAAAGAGTTACACCGTAATACAACGATGAATTCGTAGTTTTTACGAATTCATCAAAAATTGATTTTTTATATAACTAGTCAAAATCCTTGACGTTCTCGCCTACCCATGAATTTACATAAAAACGAGCTCTTTGATTTTGGGAGTAAAGGAATGTCCTCGCCGGCAAGCTGCATCTCCTTCACACACTCTCTTACCATTTCTTCATTCACAATATGTTTTTTTTCAGCCAACCCACTTAACAAAGCAAGATCACACAGGACATTTATTGTCCGGGGGATTCCCTTACTTGCATGATGAATAACTTTTATTGCATCTTCATTGAATAAATCCAATCGTTGAGCTCCACTCCGCAAAAGACGGAGTTTAATATAATATCCTGTTTCTTTATCTAAGAATGGTTTGAGATTAAAACGCAGCCCTATTCTTTGTCTAAATGGCAAGAAACGATCTTGTTCTAAATGATCGGCCAACTCAGGCTGTCCAACCAGTACTATACTTAACACCTGATATTCCTGGTTCGACAGCAATCGGACTTCCTCCAACAACTCCTCAGAAAGTAAATGAGCTTCATCGATTATAAGTAAAACTCGCTCATCTTTCCTCAAACACTCTTCAACCATTCTGCCGAATTTGAGAAGAAACTTTGCTTTATTGCCATCCCATTCATCGAGGCCGTATTGCGCTGAGAGAAAATAATAAAATTCAGAAATTGAAAGAAGTGGATTAGCGACTAGACAGATCCTAATGTTTTTACTCAGGGTTTTCAAAAGCAACTTTAACAGCGTTGTTTTACCAGTGCCAACAGGACCGGTCAAAAGAAGAAATCCTTTTTTATCGAGAAGCCCATAACGCAATACAGCCATAGCCTCCTTATAGGATTCACCCATATAGACCATGGTTGGATCAGGATTCAATTCAAATGGTTTCTTGGCAAGGCCGAAATGCTTCGTATACATAATACTGTACTAAATAATAATATTGCCTCTATGGATCAAGTATATAACAGATGAAATGATGGACAGAAAAACTGCTACGAACCCCATCGACCAAAGAAAAGTTTTCATTCGTTTTCTTTTTACCTCTGTTGCGCTCTCAATATAAGGTATTGCGCAAATCACCGGCAATCCTAGATAGTCGTCAATATCTGCTGCTTCTTTAAAGGAAGTATCCAAGGTATCAAGGGCAAAAGCTATGCAACCGCCCAATCCCAAGCCAAGGGCTATGGCCATCAGCATTATTTTGCGAAAATCCGGCTCGAATGGTTTTTCCGGAAAATGTGCCGAATCCACAATCCGGAACTGGCTGCCTTTCTGTTTCTTCTCCAAAGTTTCTGCTGATTCTGCCGACAATTTCTGGCTGACAAGATCCTGATAGTGTTCATTCAATTGATTATAGTCCCGGGTTAATGCAGACCATTCTGCTTCCCGCACCGGGGCAGCCTCTATCCATTGTTGATACTTTTCAATCTGATTACGTATTTCTAGCCGCTCTCTTTTTAAAGTCGCGAGGTTGATGCCAATATCTTTAAGCTGCAGCGTCAGTTCTTCCAATTGAGGAATCAGCCCAACACTTCTTCGTCCACCTGGCCGTGCAACTGAAACGGTCGGGGGTTGGTTGCCCGCCTGAACTGTTGATCCTCCTTCGGCGCTTGCTTGCTCAACTTCAACAAGCGATTCCAGTCTCTTCTTTAAGCGTTTCACGTCTGGATGTTCATCAGTATATTTTGCTCGCAAGGCAGTTAACTCCTGTTGCACGCTGCTCGCCTCATCTTGCATGATTGTCGGTGGAAGTCCCAACTCGCTTCTGATTGCATTCTGGGCCTGGATCTCTTGATTTCGTGCAGCAATCTGTTCTTGGACCATGATCTTTGTGCGTTCCAATTCTTGGATCGTGTCCTGGTTACTCTGATATTGAGTTTGAAGGCCGTTGAGACGTGTCATATTGACAGTGAGCTGCTGCGACATTTCATTGTAATACTGTAATTTATAATCCCGCATCATCAATTCTTTTTTGTCCAATGCTTCCTTAGCAATACTTAATTCATCTTTGACATACGCTGACGTTTCAGTGACCCGTTGCTCTCTATAGCGTAAATCTTCTTCAATGAATTCGGCAGCCAAAGCATTGGTAACCAGCATCACTTTTTTTGGATCACCCCCGGTAAAAGACACCCTGAACGTATCGCCACGATCTGATTCAATTTGAATGTTCCTACTCATGCCATCCACCACATCTTCCATGGGTAACTTTTCTCTGGCATTTGTGTACAGATCAAATTGTTTTATGATCTCTTCAAGACTGCTCCTACTTGTAACCTGTTCGGTGAGTGTATTAATCATCTCACGTACTATATTTCGTGATCGTGAGGTAATATCCGGCGACATCCTTGAAGGGTTAACACTTTGGCGTTGATAAATTATGACCGAAGTTGACTGATACGCCTTAGGGGTCTTTAAGTAGATCCCAATCCCCCCAATAACAGCTGCAAAAAAACAGACTATGATTAACTTTTTCCTTCTCAGGAAAATATCAATATATTTTTTTAACTGCAGAAGTTGCTTTTCATCCATTTCGACTAACACCTAAATTGATATGCACAAATATTTGCCTTTTGAAATTACAAAAAACAGGTGCATTTGCTTGCTAGCGAAGTGGCCTTTAATCCAATCACCAACGCCATAATTCCTTCTCAAGTCTTAATTCCAGCAACACGCTATGGTTGTCGTAATCATCTTCATCAATATCAGAATCCACCTCCCTATATCTGTATCCCAGGGAGAGAGTAGACCAGGCATTCACGGCATAAGCAAAACCCACGCCACCCTCAATGGTCTCTTCTATTATTTCCGGAACACGTTCAACAAATTCATCACTGCGGAATAAACCATCAATGGTTGTGGTGAGTTTTTCTGCCAATTGATAAACAAAAGATGTTGTCAATCGCCAATACTGGGAAAGACCATCCACTTGACCACTAAAAGACCTTTCTTCAAATCCTGCTTCTCCGCCAAAAGAAAAAGATCCTCTCTGCATGGTTCTTGACAGGGAACAATCAAAATCAATTCCCCGGCTATCAGATTCGAATTCACGGGCAACATAAGAACCGCCAACGGCAACAGAAAGTTCCATTTGCTCACTGAACCGACGGTCCCACCCCATTCTGCCGGTCTGGATAGTATAATCATCTGGTCTTTCCGCTGGTCTTACTTCTGGTCTTACCTCGTAATCAGCAATTACATATTCGTAATTGATAAAGACAAGATTCACGGCTGAAAGGCGGCGATTTATCTGGAGTATGGAAGTATGGGTATCTAAATCAGCCTCTAGTTCAAAATCAGCTTTTGAAAAGGTATAGGTGAATTCCATCCCCCAGTTCTGATTATACCAATGCGTAGCTGACAGCCCAGGGATATGTCTTGTATAGTCACTACTATCCTGACCTTGTTCATCAAAAATGCTATTGGTATAGGAAAGTACTATAAGGTTCTCCTGACCATACTGATACTGCAACTCGGCTGTGGCAACATTGGTCCGGTATCGCCGCCGTTCCCGGATGCTTTGAGTATCCAAACCGGCCTCTTCGTCAAATACCAGATCCTCAGTTTCAATATAGGTTTCCCGGAGAATTGCCTGCAGGTGAGGAGAAAATCTCTTGTCTACAACTAGGGAGGCGAGGTGATCAAAATTTTCCTCGTTTGTCCGTTGATTGATTCTATAGGTTGGCTCATAACGTATAGTAAGAGTATCGCTCCTTCCTCTGACGTTAATTAAAACACTAGGTGTTACAAAGGTGGACCAGACAGATTCCGGATTTTCGTGAACAAGAAAATAATTTGATTCATACTCCTGCCGCGCTGAAAATATTCCAGTCAAATCGACTTCACGACCCCACGCAAAAGGAGCATTCCAGAAAATTCCAATGAAAACATGAAGGAGGAAACTTATTCCAATAAAGGAATTGGTATAAAAGAATCTTTTATTATGGCACAACTATTGTATCTCCAGGCGCTATCAAGATATTCTTGGTACGTTTCTTTCCCTTTATAAAAGAATTGTAATCAAACCTTATAATTATCTCTTTGTTGTTATTTTGTCTGACAATCAAAATATTATCTTTATCAGCCCATTCATTAAAACCACCGCTACGGGCTATAGCCTGCAGCACAGATATTGGGTGGTCAATTGCAAATTGCCCCGGTTGTTGAACTTGCCCCAAAATATAATACCGCAAACTCATACTTTCGAGAAGAATAACCGATACTGTCGGTTCGGTGATAACTTTTTTTAAGCGTTCCTTAATGGCACTTGCAAGTTCGGTGGTTGTTTTTCCTGCAGCTTGTATGTCACCAATAATGGGAAGCGAAATTTTCCCATCGATCCTGACCGGTACTTCGATGGACAATTCCTCTTCCCGCCATACCTGGATACCAAGGCGATCTGCCAGACCAATGACATATTCGGATTGTATTTGGTGAACTGCTTGTCTTATGTCGGATTCTGCCTGATCTGCACCAATTGCTTTTTCAAAAGGAAAAAAAATAACGAGGCAGGAAATTGCTGACAAAACTAAATTCAATAAGGGATTTTTGAGATAGACGGCCATACCCTAAACACCTCCACGATTCTCCAGCTAAAATTTTTAAACTTACAACACGGAAACATAAGATTGACGCACCCGGAAACTTGATGATCCCGCAAAAAGTCGGGAAAACGGTTAACGTGCCATGTAAATTCAAGCAGTTATAACGGATTACGATGAACTGGCAATAGCTCCCTATGAAGCACCTGCTGTATTTATCGCCCTTTTCCTTACGAGGAGTCATAATGGTTAACGTGTCCGCGTAGCAGACAAATCGTATTTGTTACGATTTCATCAAACTTGGGTCATAACTCTTTTGAAAGAAACACATGGAATGGTAATTTTGTTTAAACAAATAAATAAATTAGCCTTTTGCCATTGTTTTGTAAAGGCTATAATCCAACACACCATGTTTATTCAAATCAAACAAACGAATTCAATTTATTCCTTTTTCAGGCAAGGCCAAGGGGTGTGATGAGTTGCTCTTGTACCTTCTTCTTTATCTGCTCGGGATTTTCCCTTCCGACACTTTGAAATATTTGCTGCAACATATTAGCTCTTTTCAAATTCCTTTCTCGTGCAATTTCCCTTGCTCTGTCTACTTTATACCAATCATCATCTCCTATAAAATCAGAAAAAACATTATCGATTTCCGGCATGAGAAGTTTACGGAGGCCATCTAGAAAGGAGACATAAAAACCCAGAGATGATTCCTTTTTATTGCCAATGATATGGCCCAACATCCCCTTTGGATGTGTGTCTGCCAAAACATCCTTTGTCGCCCTTACAAAATGTTCAATCAGCGAACCGGGAAACATCTGAATTATTTCCTTCATTGTTTCACTATTAAGGGGTATTTCCTGGGCCTCACCGACTTCATGAAAAATAATAGATAACATTTCCTGGTCGACAATATGATCCAGACTTGCAATCAACCGGTCCTTTGCCAAAGCACCTTTCTCGTCATAAAGACCGTACCGCGTGAGCACATATCGCAGGGCAGGCTTGTATGAAGATTGCAGTTCCTGGATATGATCCCAGAAAAAAAACCTGAGTTGCTCCTTTCTGATAATAATCGTACCATCCTGAAACATGGCAAAGGGGCTAGAAAGGTCTCGAACTCTTTCCTTTCCCAACACGAGAACAGGACACTCCTCAACAACCATTTCCTCCAATTTCTCAGCAAGGAAAAAAACCGCCTTCATGGATCTGCCATAACCGGCTCCATAATATAGATCTGAGCCATGCAGATGATCATTCACTTGAGAGACATCAAAAGGTTCTATTTTGCGGTCATTTATAGGGAGCGGTTGAAAAGGATCATCTTTAATTTCTTCCCAGAAAGACTCTTTATCTGCAATCCAATCAAGAACCTCTGCCGGTTCCGGCTCTTCCCAAGGATTCAGGTTATGCTGCCATTTGTAGAGGTTGCGTAATTTCAAGACCAGGGTGCACAAAGAATAGATCCCGTTATCCTTTGCATCGGAAACGTCACAGTTATGTTGGATAGCTTCTGGTAAATTCATTATCATGGAAGGAAACTTGATGATCCCGCAAAAAGTCGGGAATGCGGTTAACGTGCCATGTAATTTCAATTAGTTACAACGTATTACATCGATGAACTGGCACTAGTTTTGTAAGAAATCCCGGCTGAACTTATCGCTCCCTTCATCGCAAAAAATAAAGGCGGTCAACGCATCCGCGTAGCAGACAAATCGTATTTTTTTTAATTTCATCAAACTTAGGAGTATTAACGGTTGAAAATATTTATGGGATTGACATTAATGTTCTTGTTCTTTCTCCCATTGTCGGTAGATTTCCATATAATCTTCGGTGACTCTGGTTACGTCAAGAGAAAGGTATTGAGCATAATTGGTCACAAATCCTCTTGTATAAACATAGACAGGAAGATCCTTAAAATTTTCTTCCTCAATGTTGGTTAAATGTCTCACCTGAATTTTCGTAGCAAGTGCCATGTCTTCCATGGAAATGTCCAGTCTCTCCCGGATTTTTCTCAGAGCTTCTCCATTAAAAACATGGATTTCAGATAGAATTTCTGAAATGTCATCCGGTATTGATACATCTTCACTCTTCAATACATCTAAAAGGTTTTGATAGGCATCATCAATTTGATTTAAAATTTCTTGCTGCTGCTCTTGCGAAACTTCTCCATCGGCAGGAATTGTTACAATAGACTTGGTCGAATATAAATCTTTCAGAAATTGATATGCCTTCTTGACCTCTGATAACGAAGATCCTTCCGGAAGTTCTAATATTTCATAATATTTGTTTATAGTATTCTGAGGACTATGCATTGCAATTTAAAAATTTATAAACTTATCTTCTTTGATATTCTCTATAATTCTTTCGATCTCTTTTGAAGACGATGATCCCGGATAACTTAAAACATAGGGGCTTCTTTTATTAATACATCGTGTTACCAAGTCATCATGTTCAATGTAGCCGACATGTTTTGCATGTATTCCAAAATATTTTTGACAGACACTTTTTGCCGAAATGCCAACAGGAATATCCTGGATGCTTCTGACTTTATTCAAAACCACATAAACAAGGAAATTTTGGGTAATTTCATCTATTAAGTCGCTAGCTTTAGGGGAAGAACCCTTAAGATGCTCCACAAGTTGCCGCAGGTTTTGAATATTATGCTTGTCACGATTTTTCCAGGCCCTGGTTATGAGATCCTTGTAACCGTGATACGTTAAGCTATTTACAAGCTTTCTATAATAACTATTCTTTAAAAAATGATACATATTTTCAACGGAAATCATCTCAGGCACAATGACTACAACCATTTTGTCGGCAAAAAGAAAGGTGTCGAGCGTGTTGATGTGAGCGCCTGCACCCAAGTCAATCAAGACATAATCAGCATCAAGCTGTTTTAAATGATTGAAAAACTTAACTTTCTGAACGTGTTTTATATTATCCGGCATGAGAGATGCTACAGCACCGGTCAGCAAACCAATTCTTTCTAAGCCGCAATCAACAATAAGCTCCTCAAGCGGCACTTTCTTTTCGAAAAATTGTGATAAACACTTTTTAGGCCTGCTGATTCCAAGAAAGGTATGGAGATTGGCGCCGCCAAAGTCTGCATCAACCGCGATGACTTTTTTCCCACGCATCGCCAAATTGCAGCATATGCTGCTACTAAGAAAACTTTTGCCAACCCCTCCCTTGCCGCCGCCGATGGCCCATATTTCACATTTTTTGTTTTCTTTTTGTGACATAAATCAAGTAATCTTTCGCCAGCTTTATAGTTACAGATCCTTCCTAAAAATTAGGAAGAATTACAAAACTATAAAAAAATAAATTACGCCAAATTTTATACCATAAGAGATAAAATTACTAACTTTTTAGGTCTTACTTTTTTCAGTTGACAGCTTGATTCTAAGTTGCAGAGAAGGACAACACCAACATCTTGCGGCTATTAAAAGACATCTATATTTTTCTACTCATCTTTTTCATGCTTTTTCAATCGATTCTCCAAAACACCTAAACCATTTTTGAAAATCTCTTGCCGCATATCATTTATGGTTTCTCTTTTGCTTTCTCTTGGTAATTCTAGAAATGGACACTTTGAGGCAAATTCGATTTGCAGCTATCAGGACACGCCCATATGGGACAGATTTTTCCTTTCAACCAGCTTGTTTAGCTACTTTATCCTTTCAAGTCTGAAAAAGTAGTACCCTTAGTGCCGGCACATGGGCCCTTCCCATCCGTATCTTTGCCCCTCCGGCCCTAAGCCTCTTTGAGCTTATAAACACGAAAACTCCTCTTTCCAATCCTTTTGACAAAACACGCAAAGAATGATTTATACGAAGTTGCAATCAAAATGATAAAGGAGACTTTCTATGATGATATCCACTCAAAATTATCCAAAACTGGACCAGCCTGAAGTTCTGGAGATTCTATTTCACCCCAGAAAGGAAATGGATTCACCACCGCAACCCAATACAACTGATCTGGACATTCCAGTCGCAAATGACGTAACCATTGGCGCCAGATTCCACCATGCGGCTAAAGATGATCCAACCATTTTATTTTTTCATGGGAATGGTGAAATTGTAGGCGACTATGATTCCATCGGCCCGAAATATTCTTCCGTGGGGCTGAACTTTCTTGTCGTTGATTACCGTGGATATGGCAGAAGCGGCGGTGTACCTAGTGTATCCCACATGCTTAATGATACACATGCCATTTTTCAATATGCTTCAGGTTGGCTCAAAGAACACGGCATTTCAGGCCCTTTACTTGTTATGGGCCGTTCGTTAGGAAGCGCGTGCGCTCTTGAAATTGCAGCTACATATAAAAACGATATTGTTGGTCTCATTATTGAAAGCGGCTTTGCAACTACTCTTCCTCTGCTAATGCGGCTTGGCGCTGATATCAACTCCCTCGGGATCACTGAGGCAGATGGGTTCAAAAATGTCCAGAAAATATCTCAATTTCCAAAGCCAACTTTTATCCTCCATGCTCAACATGACCAGATCATACCGTTGGATAATGCAGAAATCCTCCAGGTGCAAAGCCCGGCGCGCTCCAAAGAATTCCAGGTTGTTCCCGGTGCAGACCACAACTCAATTTTAGTTCATGCAGGAAAATTCTATTTTGAAACCATCAAAAAATTTGCCTATAGAATATCCGGCAGAAAGACCAAGAAAAACTATTATAGGAGGAAAACCAAGGACTAGAAGTTTGTCGGAGTACTCAGTTTGTCATGAGATTGAGCGAAAATTTTGTGAGCAAGGCGATAAGCTCAAAATCCCCGGAAGCATAGCAGTAGCTATGTTGAGGAGATTTTGAACTTGGCAACGCAGAACACGAAATTTGCAGCCAATCGTAATAAAATTGAGTTCCCCGACAGGCTCCTGAGATGGTACAATAATCTATTTACTTTTGATTGTTGAACAATCTGTATACCACCTCTTATGCCGGGAGAATGATTTTGCCGAGTGTAAAGGGCAACCAGAAAGCAGCAGTTCTCCTCACAAACCATACAATTCCCTGGTTAGAAAATGTCTTGGCTGCCGCAGGATTTTCGGCGGTAATCTTTGGCTTTTTTGAACCGGATTTCCCCAAACCGCAATATACTGTAGTTCTCACCTCTTTTATCATACTTGCCACCCTCTTTGAAGCCATTCAAATCCTGCGGGGAAAACATTCAGAAGGCCTTTTGGAAACTATCCCTGGGCTTTTATTATGGACGGTTTCCATATGGATTCTGTACCGTCTTGCTTTTCCTTCTATTCCCCAGATCCTTCTCCTTTCGGCAGGATATGTTGCCTGGCTTATTCTGTCATACCCTTTCAAAATATGCATTGCACCCCTTGTGGCCATTCTGATTATGGAGACCGGCTTAACCCTTAACAACCACCAACCTGCTTCGTTTCTCTTTAATAATTTGATCTTATTTGGAGCAGCCACGTTTTCTTTACAAATTTTCACCAGCAGCAAAATGTATCACAGATATATTAAAAAGGCCAAGGACAAGGAAGATGAAGAAACCGAAGAATACGTAAAAGATTTTGATCTCTTTTCGCTCCGCACCTCGGTCCAAGAGACCCTCCCCCCAAAAGACAATTTAGAAAAACCCGGTGGAGTAGGGCGCGAAATACGTAAATCACTGTCCTCATCCTTCCAAGTACATCTTGAAATACTCAAAAACACTCTCAAACTGACTACCGCTGCGCTTTTATGGCCAGACTCGCAACGGAGCGAATTTAAGCTCCGGAGCTTTGCATCATCCCGAAAGGATATTTTTCTCGGACCATATCCAATGGGGAGCGGCATAATCGGTGTTATACGTAGAGCAGAAAACGAAATCGCTATTGTACCCGTGAAAGCAGGGGGGGCAATGATCCCTTACTACCACAAACAAGGGAAGGTTGGCGGTCTATTTGCCTTGCAAATTGAAAAATCTGCAAATAATAATGATCAGGATGAAATAACCGCCATACTCTGCGTGGACCGCCTTTCTGATAATGAATGGACAGAGACGGAAAAGGCTATTTTGAGAATGACCGCCAAAAAAATTACCCACGATGTCATGATGGGGCGGCGGATTCTCAGCATGGACCAAGACCGAAACGCCTTTCAAAAGGTCTGCATCGGCCTGCGGGAACTTAATGCAGTACTGGGACTTGAAACGGTCTTTGATACCACTATCAAAGTGGTAAAAACCTTGGTGCCTTCCGATTTTATTGCCATAAGCATGCTTCGTGACAAATCACATTTTGTTGTCCGTGCCGATGGAAAGCTTGCAGGTAAAATTACCGGCCAGGAATTCCCACTGCATGAAGGCATGGTCGGTCAGGCCATCAAATACAATCGGACGTTGCCCATGGCCATCGAATACCGGGGGCCGGCACCAATCTTTACATACACGCAGCGATTCTCCGACTTTGGCTCTATCCTCGTCTTGCCGCTCAGAAAAGAAAAAGGCGGGTTGCTCGGTGCCCTTACAGTGGCGGCGAAAGAATCTGGGATTTTCACCACCGCCCGTAGGGAGATACTTGAGCTTATTGCCGCCCAAATCGCCATAAAAATTGATCTTGGTGAAGCCCATGAGCAGATCAATAAGCTGGCCACAACAGACGGCTTGACCAATCTTGCCAACCACAGAACTTTTCAGCACGGATTTGAGATGATGCTGCATCGGGCCAGAAGGCAGTCAACTTCAGTCTGTCTCATCCTCTGCGATTTGGATCACTTCAAACGGATTAACGACACCTATGGTCACCCCTTTGGCGATGACGTCTTGCGGGCTGTGGCAAACGTCCTTGCCAATGCGGTCAGGAAAGTCGATCTCGCGGCAAGATATGGAGGTGAAGAATTCGCCCTTGTGCTTGAGGGATCAAATGAATCCGGAGGAATAACAATGGCGGAGAGAATAAGAAAGGAGGTCCACGCTCTATCCTTACAGCATGAAGGTGAACCTGTTCATCTAACAATGTCCTTAGGGCTTGCCGTTTTTCCAGATAACAGCGACGACAAACCTACCCTTATAAATTATGCTGACCAAGCGCTTTATAAAGCAAAAAACAGTGGTCGCAACCAGACAACAGCTTGGTCTACACTGGACCAGTAATGCAGCTCTGTTTAAGCCTTGACCTTAATTTCTGTGCATGGTCGGCTTCTCGATTTACTGCTGCGTAAGCCTGCGACGCCCCACTCCTTGACTTCTCTTAAATATTTTGTATGATGACCGCAGCACCATAGCCGTGCCGGCTGCGCGCCCCGCCTTTGATCATGGTGATAATCATTGCCAGAAGAAGAATGAGAACCAACAGTACCAATACAATGTCTTCTTTTTTCATAATAAAGCCGGATAACAGTAAGGAAATTTCTTTGCAAACTTATTGTGTATCACCTATCTTAGAGAACTACCTTGCTTTATCACATAGAGAAAATGCTTTATTTAAAAATGATTTTATATACTCATGACAAAAAAAAATACCAAGCGCAAAAAAAATAAAAACGGCCTGCGCCTCTTAAGTAAAAATTTTGGCTTGAGCGAGGTATTCACCGGCGAAAAAAGCAAAAAACAAGCTGATGATTTCGCTACTATTTTTGAAAGAAAATACTCGCCTGAATCGATAAAAACTGCTGCAAAAGAAAAGATTGCCTATCATGATCCAATTGCAAAAGCAGCAACCGAACTTCTAAAGAACTATCCAACACCGCAAAAGGAAATAGACCTGCATGGATTTAATGCCACGGAGGCCCAAAATAAAACCGCGTCCTTTATCCAGACGGCCCGCTGGCATGGCTTGAAAACCATTCGCATTATCACGGGAAAAGGACTTCATTCCCCTGGCAAAGCGGTTCTTCCGGAAATTGTTGAAGGCACGGTCAGGGATATGAAAAAGAGAAACCAGGTGCTGGCCTTTTCTTGGGAAAAGAAAAGCAAAGAAAAAAGCGGCGCCCTTATTGTCTATCTGAAGTAACCGTAACGGCACCTTATTTCAGCCATCCAATAGTATTACCTATCCAGCACAAAAAATTTCTGCATAAGAAATGAAAAAAGGGGCGATGCCATTAGGCATCAACCCCTTAA